>CAIWDQ010000424.1 GCA_903911455.1 uncultured bacterium | reverse complement strand
TATCTTTGGAGGATTATTATCAGTATTATTCTTAATCCATAAAGCCTTGCTTAATTTCTCAATATACAAATGACCAAAAAATAAAGCATGAACATACCGCCTGCCTTCATAGAGGTATTGCATGGTTTCAAAATCGTTTTCTGCACTCTTCAACCAAAAAGCGATATATTTATTTTCCGGTAGTTTCATTAAATTATTTTAAAAAAGTTTATGTCATTCCATCGTTTTTCATAGACTACAAAATTAGAATAATTATTTTAATTAGCAAGAGATTATTGTTAATATTTTTTAAGAAATAATTTTAAGGTTAAAGTCATTTCTCATAAAATCTAAATCAATTCCCAAATGCCAAAGGCATGTAATAATTGTAGAAAAAACAATAGACCATCAATCCAAAATCCCGTAGGGATGATATAAAACAATAATATCACCCTTTCAGGGTTTGCAATAAAATGTTATTTTATATTCTACAATCATTTCATACCGCACGTGCGGTATTAGAGATTGTGCTAAAGCACAATAATTCTATATAATCATTAACCCACGTCCCCCTTCGGCAGGCTCAGGGACCTTAGGACGTGGCTATTCAAAAAAGCCACCACTTAAATTTGTTCTTTGTCTTACTCCATTTCCTTTGGAAAGGGCTGGGGATAGGTCAAAAAAAAAGAAGCCCAACCACTAATGATTGAGCTTCTTTTTCTTTAATTACCTTATAATTTTAGGCACTCTAAGTACTCAAGGCACTTTAAGTACTTTAAGTACTCTGTATCCCCTCCATCATAAACCCTAGATCAGTTATTTCGCCTTTCACTATTGTAAACGTAACATTAACCGGAGCTTTTCCGGCTAATGTTAAGGTGCCTTCATATTCGCCTGGTATCAGTTTATCTTTTGCTAATTCGCCGTTGGCATCAGTATAAGCAATAAAATTAATAGATAAAATTGTAAACTCAACACCTGAAAGAGGTAAACCAGTTTCTTTATCTAAAGTTGTTAAAGCTATTACACCGGTGGTTGCAGTTGGTGTGATAGGTGATTTATCATGAATATGATGATGAGGCACTTTACGGGCAGCCCTATAAAGATTATAAAATTCAACGTCATCAAGTCTAAACATTTCGCCTGGTTTGTCCATCTCGCTTATCAATATTACTTTCATCTCGACTACTTCGGTATCCAAAAGCCCTTTAGTAACTTTATGAGCATCTATTGCATTTTTAGGAGCAAATGCATCAGCATCATAGCTGGTTTGTAAAGCTTTTAATTCTAAAATAAATGCAGGAGTAATTTTGTATTTTAAAAGTGGTGTTTTATTTGTATCAACCACATCTAAAATATTGCTCATAGCAATTTTAAATTGTTCTTTTGGTGTTTCAAATAATGCTGTTTCTGTGTAAATCTTCATAGATGATAACTTACCATCACCTGTTTTATCACCCAAAGCACTAATTGCTGAACAGGTAATACTATATTTAAAAGAGATTTCTTTTTTTAATTTAGTGTTCTCAATAGTAATACCTGATGTTTTCCATTCAAGTTTCAGTCCTAAAGCATCTGCTATTACTTTTTTTGCAGTAAATGCAGTTAAGCCATCTTTAAAGGCTTCATTTGAATCAACGATTAAGACATTAGCTCCACATAACTGAATGATACGGGTACCTGCTCCTAAAAAATTTAAAGTTGTTGCTTCCATAGCTGTAAAATTTAATTATTAATTATTTAATTGTTCGTTCTCTGAAGATATTGCTAGTTTATGCCCTGATGTACATACCCGCTAGCCAGGTATTACAATACTGAGCCTAAAACAAAAAGCAATACCTTTCGCTAAGAGGAGACTGATTAATAATCAATTCTACACGTGAGCAGGACTTTTTGAGTGTTTTTTAAATACTTGAAAGAACAATGCAAAGATAGTTATAATAACTATACTATTAGTTTATTCATGAAAATTAAAATAAATCAAAAATAAGTTCAGATCACTAAATCACCAAATCACCAAATCACAATATCACAATATCACAAAATCGCCAAATCACCTTTTCCTGTTTTAGGATAGACCTCAAAGAATTTACGCTACAAAACAAGATTTTAAAAATGTGTGTGAGTCCTGGCTAAGCAATCCATGAGTTCCTACGAACAAAAGTAAAATAAGTTCGAAAATCTATCATAGGAACGGCTTGGATTGCGAGAAAAGGTTTTAAAAGCTTAGTTTTGAAGTAAATTATTTGCAGTCTTGAATTTTGTTACTTTTGTTCAAGCAAAAGTAAATAAAGAATAAAAGATATTTATTTTATTTTGGTAAAAAGTGACACAATTGGGAGGGAAAAAGACCAAAAGAAACCTGCAAATTCAAATCACCAAATCACAATATCACCAAATCATTGAATTTATCAGTGTATTTTATCAGTGAAAATTAGTGGAGAAAATAATGAAGAATATAGTCAAATTCAAATCGCCAAATCACCAAATCATTGAATTTATCAGTGCATTTAATCAGTGAAAATTAGTAGAGAAAATAATGAAGAATATAGTCAAATTTAAATCGCCAAATCACAATATCACAAAATCATTGAATTTATCAGTGCACTTAATCTGTGAAAATTAGTGGAGAAAAT
>CAIWDQ010000423.1 GCA_903911455.1 uncultured bacterium | reverse complement strand
CAAAATAGCCATCAAACATGCAAGCAAAAATTGAAAACATCAATAATGCTCTTCTGATTTGTAACTCAAAGAAGAGAAACATTCCCGGTGATTTAGGCAAAAAAAAAGAACATTCACTTTTATTTAGGCAAATATTTTTTCTCAGAAGCAGACATTCCCAAACATCAATCCAATTGAACTACGTCGCCCATTTTACCCTTTAGATTTTAATACCTTTAACTATCTTATCCAGTACATCATCGTTAATATCCTTGATCAGGAACTCTTTAATAATATTAATGATTTTTTTAAAGCTGTTGGTGGTAAAACTATCAATACAAATAATATTTATTTACAAAGTGGATTTGGGTTAAAATTGTATGATTTTTTATATTCAGATATTTCCCCTAAAAATAAACACCCATTGGTAATAAGTACTGGAATTACTTTTTTTAATATTGGGAAAGGAAATGTAGTAAGTATTCCATTAAATTTGAGAGCTGATGCCAGATTATCTAACAGAATAATGTTATCAGCAAATATAGGAGGTAGATATTCTACAAATGCAAGAGACGAATTTAACAATAAAATAGTTTTGGAATATGGATTTGAGATTAAACTTATATATATACCTGCATTTCCAATAATATTTGGATGGAGCATAATTCAAAAAGCTAATTTCATTCATGCAGAATTGCCAATAATTCCTTTAAATTAAATTTGTCATCTTATTTATATTTAAATCCGAGCTTCGGTTATAAATATAATCATCATCAAAAATAATATTCAAATAAAATGAAAGCCCCGCATACTCAATAAATATGCAGGGCTTTGTTTTAAACACCTTTACTATTTAATATATATTGTATAAGAATATTTATCGTCTCAATTCAAAATTCTGTCCCAGATAAACTCTGCGTACATGTTCGTCTTCGGCAAGTTCTTCGGCAGTACCTGCTTTAAGTATTGAGCCTTCGAACAATAAATAAGCACGATCCGTAATATTTAATGTCTCATGTACATTGTGGTCAGTAATAAGCACACCAATATTCTTAGTCTTAAGTTTAGAAACAATCATCTGAATATCTTCAACAGCAATAGGATCAACACCAGCAAAAGGTTCATCCAGCAAAATAAACTTCGGATCAACAGCCAATGCACGTGCAATCTCAGTACGCCTACGTTCCCCCCCCGACAACTGAATACCTTTGCTTTTGCGGATATGCTGCAAGCCAAATTCACTCAATAAAGATTCAAGTTTACTCTTCTGTTCGTCAGCTTTAAGCTTAGTAAATTCCAAAACAGCAGTAATATTATCTTCAACACTCAGATTCCTGAAAACAGATGCCTCCTGGGCAAGATATCCCACACCATTCTGTGCTCTTTTATACATAGGCATATCAGTAATATCAAGATCATCCAGAAAAACCTTGCCTGATAAAGGCTTAATCAAACCAACAATCATATAAAAAGTAGTAGTTTTGCCGGCACCATTAGGCCCCAGCAAACCAACTATCTCACCTTGCTTCACATTCACAGAAACACTATTAACAACAGTACGGCTCTTGTATTTCTTTACAACCTCTTCAGTCCTTAAAATCATTTGTTTTATTTTAATTAAAAAAGCTTCACAAAAGTAATGATTATTTTAGTATTAAAAAGTACTTAAAATAAGCTAAAGTTTTTAATGCCTAAAGTTCCTCATTTAACTTTAGGCACTTAAGGCACTTTAAGTACTTAAGGCACTCCCTTTTATATTATCCCTTCTTTCAATAAATCATGCAAATGCACAACTCCACAATACATATTATTAGTATCAAACACCAAAAGTTGCGTAATATTGTTCGCCCTCATGATTTGTAAAGCATTTACTGCAAGTTCATCTTCATTTATAGTTTTAGGATGTAAAGACATTATATCTTTAGCAGTTAAATGTTCAATAGAAGTATTGTTCTGCAACATACGACGTAAATCACCATCTGTTACAATACCTAATAACTTATTATCTTCAATAACAGCAGCAGCACCCAATCGTTTTGAAGTAATTTCAAGAATGGTTTTCCTGATATCATCATCAGGATGCACCTTTGGAACTTCATTATGCTTTGAAAGATCACTTACTTTAAGATATAATTGTTTACCTAGAGCTCCACCAGGATGATATTTAGCAAAGTCAGAAGCAGTAAAACCTCTGCATTCAAGTAATGCAATAGCCATTGCATCACCCATTACCAACTGAGCAGTTGTACTTGAAGTAGGAGCAAGATTATTAGGACATGCTTCTTTTTCTACACTACAATTAATTATATAATCTGCTTGTTTGGCAAGATAAGAATCCATATTCCCAACCATTGCAATAATAGTATTGCCAAAAGTTTTGATAAAAGGAACCAAAACTTTTATTTCAGGAGTATTTCCACTTTTTGAAATGCAAATAATAATATCGTCAGCTTGTATGTTACCTAAATCACCATGAATTGCATCAGCTGCATGAAGAAAAATAGCAGGAGTACCGGTCGAATTTAAAGTTGAAACAATTTTTTGCGCAATTATAGAACTTTTGCCAATTCCTGAGATAATTATTCTACCTTTGCAAAGAAATATTATTTCGATACATCTGGCGAATTCATCATTGATGTAATTCTTAAGATTTACAATAGATTCAGCCTCGTTTGCGATAGTTTCAGAGGCGATTTTTTTAATGTCGATAATAGTTTTCAATGTTAAAAATTTAAAAAAATAATAATTTTGTAAACGTAATT
>CAIWDQ010000422.1 GCA_903911455.1 uncultured bacterium | reverse complement strand
ATTTAAAATGATAGATTATTTTGACATTTTTATTAGGTTTTCTGACATTTTGTCAGTTTTTCTGACATAGAATATATAATTAAATGAAAAGTGTGACAAATTTGACAATATTATGACAAATATTTGCCTTGGCACAATGATTGATAAATGTAAGTAAATCGATTTATTAATTCGAATAATCATATTATAAATATATAAACAAAGAATAAAATGGGAAAAATAATTGGAATAGATTTAGGAACTACCAATTCTTGCGTATCAGTAATGGAAGGTAACGAGCCTGTAGTAATACCTAACAGCGAAGGTAGAAGAACAACACCTTCAATTGTAGCTTTTACTGAAAACGGTGAACGTAAAGTAGGAGATCCTGCAAAAAGACAGGCTATCACGAATCCTAAAAAGACAATCTTCTCTATTAAACGTTTCATGGGTGAAACCTTCGACAGAGTTACAATGGAAATAGGTAGAGTACCTTATGATGTTGTAAAGGGGGATAACAATACTCCTAGAGTAAAGATAGATGACAGACTTTACACACCACAAGAAATATCGGCGATTGTGTTGCAGAAAATGAAAAAAACTGCTGAAGATTATCTAGGTCAGGAAGTAACGGAAGCAGTTATTACTGTTCCTGCTTATTTCAGTGATTCACAACGTCAGGCTACAAAAGAAGCTGGTGAAATTGCAGGTCTTAATGTAAAACGTATCATTAACGAACCAACTGCAGCTGCATTAGCTTATGGAATGGACAAAAAGAACAGAGACATTAAAGTGGCTGTTTTCGATTTAGGTGGTGGTACTTTCGATATCTCTATCCTTGAATTAGGTGATGGAGTTTTTGAAGTAAAATCTACTAATGGAAACACACACTTAGGTGGCGATGATTTTGATCATAAAATTATTGATTGGTTAGCTGACGAATTTAAGAAAGATGAAAATATCGATCTTAGAAAAGACCCAATGGCTTTACAACGTTTAAAAGAAGCTGCTGAAAAAGCTAAAATTGAATTATCAAGTTCTACTTCTACCGAGATCAATCTTCCATATATAATGCCTGTTGATGGTATACCAAAACATTTGGTTCGTACTTTGACAAGAGCTAAATTCGAACAATTAAATGATTCATTAATTCAAGCTACCATCGAACCTTGTAAAAAAGCTTTACAGGATGCAGGTTTATCAACTTCTGATATTGATGAAGTGATTTTAGTTGGAGGTTCAACTCGAATTCCTGCTATTCAAAAAATAGTTGAAGATTTCTTCGGAAAAACTCCTTCTAAAGGTGTAAATCCTGACGAAGTTGTTGCTATCGGAGCTGCTATTCAAGGTGGAGTTTTGACTGGTGAGGTTAAAGATGTATTGTTACTTGACGTTACTCCACTTTCATTAGGTATCGAAACTTTAGGTGGTGTAATGACCAAACTTATTGAATCGAACACAACAATTCCAACTAAGAAATCAGAAACATTTTCGACAGCTGGTGATAGCCAGACTTCAGTTGAAATACACGTTTTACAGGGCGAACGTCCTATGGCTTCTCATAACAAAAGTATTGGTCGTTTCCATTTAGATGGTATTCCTCCAGCACCAAGAGGCATTCCACAAATTGAAGTTACATTTGATATTGATGCGAATGGTATTCTTCATGTAGCTGCTAAAGATAAAGCTACTGGCAAATCTCAGCAGATACGTATCGAAGCTTCTTCAGGTTTAAGTGATGATGAAATCAAGAAAATGAAAGCTGAAGCTGAAGCTAATGCTGAATCTGATCGTAAAGAAAAAGAAACTATTGAGAAAATAAATGCTGCAGATACTTTAATATTCCAAACAGAAAAACAATTTAAAGAGTTTGGTGATAAGATCCCTGCAGAAAAGAAAGTGCCTATCGAAAGTGCTTTAAATGAACTTAAAGAAGCTCATAAAAACAGAGACATTGCTGCAATTGATATTTCTATGGAGAAAATGAATACTGCATGGCAAGCTGCTAGTGAAGAAATGTACAAAGCTACTCAGGATGCTCAACAAAATGGTGGTACTAATCCTAATCAGGAACATCATCAGGGAACTGAAAACAAAGGTGGCAAAGATGCCGAAGTTACTGATGTAGATTTCGAGGAAGTAAAGTAAATACTATTCATAAAATAAAAAAAGGCTATTCAATATTGAATAGCCTTTTTTTTTATTTTAAACTCAATGAAATTTCTTTTGATAATTAATTATAAGCTACAGTTACATTAATAGTTCCTGTATATACTCCTGTATTTTGAATTGCTGATAATTTAACTGTGCCGCCAACAGAAAAAGTGTCCTCTCCATTCGAATTTAATGTGCCAACAAATCCATTTGATACCATTGAAGTTGGACGAGTAATAGAAGTATTTATAGTCATTATAGTTGAAGTTGAGTTTTCTGTTAGAATAATTGTTGAAGGTAATGTGACATTATAAGAAATATTTCTTTCGCCAGTAATAATAAATGCTGCAATTGAATTGGTTGTTGATACATTAGAAAAGCATGAACTGCTTTTTTGTTTACAAACACTATAATTTGAATGATTAGTTGTTAAAAGGTTTTTGTTTGATACATTTATAACCTTATTTGAGCTTGAATCTGAAGATTGTTTGAAAGTAGTTGGGGAAACAATAGTAGCTGAAACGGTTGCAATAGCAGTATTAGAATACCTGCTTTGACCTATAACATTACTTGTATAGATTAAAATCAATAATATTGTAATTATTATTTTTACAGCCCTTGTCATGATTTTAATTTGCTTTATGTGTTTTTTTTTGTTAGTTATTACTATTTATTTCGTTTTAATTTCTGGTACAAAATTAATCTAAGAAAAAAAGAAAATACTCATTGTAATCCCTAAAAAGAAATTAGCAATTTCCCTGAATCGATATTGGGGTAAACCCTTATACAAATAACCTATTTATAAATATATAAAAAGGAAAAAAATAATTT
>CAIWDQ010000421.1 GCA_903911455.1 uncultured bacterium | reverse complement strand
TTCTTCCATAAATTCAAGTAATTCTTTTTTATTTTTATTCATAAATGACTTAGTATATTCTTTATATGTAGGGTCTTTTTGTCGTTTATAAAGTTGTTTTAAGAGTTTATTCCCTTCTACTTGCTGATTTAGCATGATTAATGTAAGTGCTTTATTCATAAAAAACATATTATAGTTTATATTTTCAATTTTCATCGTATCTAAATAAGCATTATATAATGTAAGTGCTTTATTAAAATAAATATTAGATGAAATAGTATCATTATTCTTTTCATAGATTCCCCCACAAGTCATATATAAATCTGGAGCTAAAGGTTTAAATCTGATTAATCTTTTTGCTGTAGCAATTGCTTTATCATATTGTTTTAATTGTGTCAAACAAGTTAATTTATTTGAATATGCAAGATAATAATTACTATCAATTTCAGTTGCTTTATCAAGAAGATATACACCTTTCAATGTACTGTCTTTATTATTATATCTTAATAATTTCGTCGCTTCATTATTAAGTTTTATTGCAATAGGATCAACAATATGCTTAGATGGTTTTTGACCAAATGAATAAAGTATTAACAAGATAAAAATAAACGTCAGGTTACAAGTCTTCATAACTTTTCTTTTTTAATTCTCTACAAAAATACTCTTTATTCATCACTTCATTATTATTTTTATGATGATTATTATATTTATAACCAAAGAAAGGGTTTAAATATAAAAGAGAAGATCTATGACTACGCTCAGAGACCACTCCACTTAATGACCAACAATGAAGGGTCACCGTAGTCGAGGTGGAGTTTATTAATTTCTTAAACACCGAACTGAAAAGCCTTCCTGCTTATTGAATTCGTATCTGCCCACATTGCTGTCACTGGAGAACATCTCCCTAAACCAGGCTAATGAAGTAACGAATTCAGTAGAGCTCCACCAATAGCCGATGCTGCCAATGTAGCCGTATGCTCCACCGCTTTCACGGCCACCCGCCGGAAGAGCCGTAAAACCTGTTTCATTGGTTGCTGATGTATTGGGGCTTAACCAATGGCTCAAGCCAGTTTCTTTTAGCTTGCCTCCTGCTATGTTTTCGCCTCCTAAATAAATAGTAAGTGTTGTCCATTCACTATCAATTGGTACGTGCCAACCTATAGGGCAAAGGTTGCGGCTATCAACTACAGCGAACCAATTGTATAATCTGCCATAAATTGAACTACTGTCAGGTATATTGTTATAATCACAATAAGCTCCTATGGTATCATAGCTCCACGCTGTATTACCTGTTAAATTGGGGATAGTATTGCAGTTACGATACTTTGTAGTTTTCAGATTCTCTGCCATCCATAGTTGTGTGCCTATTTGAACGGTTGCGTAATTATTGTTTTCACAATCAGTGCACGATACAAAATTAAAGTTAATAGTTTTACTTGATGTAGGAATATCTGTTACTATAGTGCTGTAATTTCCTGAAATTCCTTTAAAGAGTAAATAGTCGCCTGTATTGTATGACATGTTTACAGTAGAATTTGTACTTTTTAATTTACTAATAATAGATGTGCTTCCTTCGTGCCCTAAATATGTAATATTAATATCATTTTGTGAAGAATTTAAATTTATCAATTTTGAAGTATAGAAGTAACTGTCTCCAATGATATTGATAAAACTAACACCTTGAGACAAGCCAGCTATCTTGTATTTATGTATTCCTTGTACAAGTTTACAACTAATTTTATACAGTTCCTTGCCTGAAATATCACTAATAATTAATTGTGTATTCCCAGTCTGTTGTGCATAGAATGATAATTCTGTTTGTCCTTGCATTGGATTAGGATAAATCTGTAATCTATTATCATATAAATTTAATTCATTAATACCAACTACACCTAAGTTCAAAACATCCCCTGAATTGAGAGTGACAGTTGAATTTTGCATCAAATTAGTAACAATGACACTATTTATTGATGTACTTGCTCCGCTACCGGCAAAACTTATTAAGAAATTCTGAGAGTAAACTTTTATAAATATAAGTGAAAATAAAACGAAGATTACATAAAGCTTTTTCATGTTGTTTTTATTTTAATGAGATACAAAAGTAATAAATTTGTAATACAAATGATATTAATAACATAAATAATTAGTTTTATTACAAAAAGCCCCACCATATATGATGAGACTTCCTATTATTAATTTCTAAAACCGTCAAATCACTAAATCACCAATTCACCAGTTCACAATTTCACAAAATCATCCCTTTTTCGCACGGACAATTGCGACCTTCGCACGCTCGCTTGTTACCTTCGCACTTCTTATTGCGACCTTCGCACGGACGTTTGTGACCTTCGCACGGCTTATCGTTACCTTCGCACGGTTGCTTGATACCTTCGCACGGTTGATCGCGACCTTCGCACGGACGTTTGTGACCTTCGCACGGCTTATCGTTACCTTCGCACGGACGTTTGTGACCTTCGCAAACAAGGTTAAAACAGTTTCATTAAGCTACAAAATACTATATAATAACACCTTAATAAAGAAATCTGAAATATATATTTGGAAAATGGGGAAAGCAAAATATAATTAAAAGATACCATATCAGGCATTTAGGTAAAGCGCCTTTTCTCCCCTCAATACCAAACAAAACATTTTACTAAGCAGAAAAGAGACGTCTTTTCTAAGTAAATACCTTTAATTTACCTGCCAGCCGATAGACAAAGTAAGTATTTTAGGCACTCTTCTTCTCATTTATATTTAAGCCCTGTCTTCGGCTATAAATATAGTCATCATCATCATTAAAAAAATAAATACTAAAATATTTCTTAATATAATTTGTGGTAATGAAATAATGTTTATCTTTGAAAAATATTTGAGTCCAATTTTAATATTATAAATCAATTGTAATTCAATGAAAGAAACACCAATAAATCACGAAGTAGTTACCAAGAAGATACACGAAAATCATATTACTGATGTGGGCAAGGCATCCATTCGTGTTATTAAAAAACTAATTGATGATATAGAAAGTGCAACCGGCGAAAAATTTGTGAGAATGGAGATGGGTGTTCCCGGATTACCTCCTGCTCAGATAGGTACAGATGCCGAAATTGAAGCTTTGCGTAGAGGTGTTGCAGCTATTTATCCCGATATTCATGGTATCCCAGAACTTAAGTTTGAGATATCACGCTTCGTGAAGATGTTTCTTGATATTACTGTAAACCCTTCAGGATGTATCCCTACAGTTGGTTCAATGCAGGGAAGTTTCGCCTCTTTCCTTATATTAAATAATATGTATGAGGGTAAAGATACTACCTTGTTCCTTGATCCCGGCTTTCCTGTTCACAAGCAACAACTTCGTGTATTAGGAATTAAGCACGATAGCTTTGATGTGTATAATTATCGTGGCGAAAAACTAAGAGTTAAATTAGAAGAGCATCTGAGTAAAGGACATATTTCTTCAATTCTATATTCAAACCCTAACAATCCTTCATGGATCTGTTTTACTGACGAAGAATTGCAGATAATCGGCGAACTAGCTACCAAATATAAGGTAGTAATTATGGAAGATCTTGCTTATTTTGGTATGGATTTTCGTAAAGATTACTCCAAACCGGGGCAAGCTCCTTTTCAACCTTCAGTAGCTAAGTACACCGACAACTGGATACTCTTTATTTCGAGTTCAAAGGCATTTAGTTATGCAGGTCAGCGTATAGGTATGATGGTGATTTCCGATCATTTGTTTAATGTGCATAGCCCGAAACTAAAAGAACGTTTCAATTCGGATGTGTTTGGTACAGCTATGATATTCGGCACAGTATATTCGTTGAGTTCGGGCACAGCTCATTCTCCACAGTATGCTTTGGCAGCGATATTAAAGGCAGCTAACGACGGTAAGTTCAACTTTGTAGAACAAACCAAAGAGTATGGCGAAAAAGCTCACATCATGAAGAAACTATTTATAGATAATGGTTTTAAAATTGTGTATGATAAGGATCTTGATGAACCTATTGCAGATGGTTTTTACTTCACATTTTCATACCCTGGCTTTAGTGGTGAGGAATTGTTGAAAGAACTTTTATATTATGGCATCAGTGCAATATCATTATCAATCACAGGCAGCGAAAAGCTTGAAGGTATGCGTGCATGTGTATCCTTAGTTAATAGAAATCAGTTTGGTGATCTTGAAAAACGTTTGAAAAAGTTTAATCAGAATCATCCTTATTAATAAAATATTAGTGACAGCTAATCATACGGAAGTCCCTGTTTATAAAATATAAGCAGGGACTTCTTGTTTTGATATGATTTTAAATAAAATTTAGTGATTAGATACAAATAAAAAATACCGATACAAAAGAAGATGTGACAGCATCATGTTTTAAACACTCTCGTACCGGTATTTATATCTTAATAGCTTTAAGTTGTTCTTATTTTATCTTAATTTGATGCTATTGTAATTAGTTTTGAAGTAATAATAACAATGATTTAATAAAAAGGTTTATAAATTGTCATCATTTTAGATTAATTTTGTAGCCTCATAAATTAAATTGACTACGATATAAAATGAACTAATAA
>CAIWDQ010000420.1 GCA_903911455.1 uncultured bacterium | reverse complement strand
ATTCATAATTTATAATTCATTATTAATAATTTATTTCTTTATTCATAGTAAACTAAAACATGACTTTAAGCGTTTATTAGTTCAATTAAACATTAAACATTAATTATAATAGGTATTTTTTTAGTATCTTTGCCTAAAATTTAAACACGAATACAAATGAAGTTATTGGAAGGAAAAACTGCCTTGATTACAGGCGCTTCAAGAGGAATTGGAAAAGCTATTGCAATAAAATACGCCATGTATGGATGCAATGTAGCCTTCTCCGACCTTAATTACGACGAAAATGCACAAAAAGTAGAAGAAGAAATAAGATCATACGGCGTTAAAGCCAAAGCTTATGCCTCAGATGCATCTTCTTTTGAAGCTTCTGACAAGTTAATAACTGATGTACAGAATGATTTCGGTCAGATTGATATTCTGATCAACAATGCCGGTATCACCCGCGACCAGTTATTGATGCGTATGAGCGAAAACGATTGGGATTTAGTTATTAAAGTTAACCTTAAATCAGTATTTAATCTTACTAAAGCAGTTCAAAAAGTAATGTTGAAACAAAGATTCGGTTCTATTATTAATATGAGTTCAGTAGTTGGAGTTTCGGGTAATGGCGGACAATCTAATTACGCTGCTTCTAAGGCAGGTATCATTGGTTTTACTAAATCCATAGCTATTGAATTAGGTTCGCGCAATATTCGTTGCAATGCCATAGCTCCAGGTTTTATTGAAACTGAAATGACTGCAAATTTGCCAGCTGATGTTAAAGATAAATGGATAAACGATATTCCTCTAAGACGTACAGGAAAGCCTGAAGACGTTGCAGATGTATGTGTTTTCTTAGGTTCCAACCTTTCATCTTATGTAAGCGGACAGGTTATTCAGGTATGTGGTGGAATGAACACCTAAACACTGCATCATTAAGCATTAAGCTTTGAAAAAAACATTTATAAATAAGAAAGAAATTAGTAAATCACAACAGATAATAAAGAATTAAATTGAATATTGTTACTGATTATCCTGCTTGGTTTTTTATATTCTGTGTAATATTAGGTGTAGCCTACTCCGCTATCCTTTATTATAAAGATAAAAAACATGAATTTTCGCCTACACTCGTTAAAGTGATGGCTTCGTTACGTTTTATAAGTATTTTCCTGATTTCTTTCTTATTATTATCCCCTCTAATCAAATCTGTAACTCACAATAGTGAGAAACCAATTATCATTGTTGCTCAGGACAATTCTCAATCTATTATTATTAATAAAGACAGTAGTTTTTATAAAAAAGAATATAAAGAGAGTTTAGTAAAACTGATGAATGAGTTGAGTAGTAAATATGAAGTAAGGAATTTTAACTTTGATGATAAAGTAACTGAAGGATTTAAGTTTGATTATAAAGGAAAACAAACTGATATTTCGGGTTTGTTTGATGATATGATTACAAGATATTCTAACAGAAACGTTGGTGCAATAATACTTGCCACTGATGGTATCTATAATAAAGGTATAAATCCTCTTTATTCAACTCAAAAGATTAAAAGCCCGGTATATACTATTGCTTTAGGCGATACTACTATTCATAAAGATCTTTTAATTCAAAAGGCAAATTACAATAGAATCGTTTATCTTGGAAGTAGTTTTCCTATTGAAATTATTGTGAATGGTAACAAGGCAAAAGGATTGTCGTCCAAACTAAAAGTCACTAAAGACGGTAAAGAACTTTTTAATAAAAACATTAACTTTACTAACGAACAATATACCGAAACTGTAAATGTGATGTTGGAAGCTAAAGAAAGCGGTTTGCAGCATTATCGTGTAAGTATCACACCTATAAATGATGAAATTACTTTATCAAACAATACTAAAGATATTTTTATTGAAGTTTTGGATTCAAGGCAAAAGATATTAATTCTATCAAATACTCCTCATCCGGATATTTCAGCCATTAAACAAACACTGGAATCAAATCGTAATTATGAGATTGAAGATTATTTATTATCTGATTTCAATAAACCAATCTCTAATTATAATTTAGTGATTCTTCATCAGCTTCCAGCTATTAATAATAATGCTTTTAGCAGAATAATTGCTGATATTCAAAAAAACAGTATTCCTACTTTATTTATACTTGGATCACAATCAAATTACAATCAGTTAAACAGCATCAATACGGGTGTTAATATTACTGTAAAGAATCAGAATTCAAATGAAGTAGTACCTTCGTTAGCTAATGAATTTTCTTTTTTCACTTTAAGTGAAGAAACTAAAAAAGTATTGAATAACTTCCCTCCTTTGCTTTGTGCGTATGGTGATTATAAAATGTCAGCTTCATCGGAGATAATGATGTATCAGAAAATTGGAGGCGTTGCTACCAAACTGCCTTTGATACTTTTTAATCAGAATCAAACTTCTAAATATGCTGTAATTACAGGCGAAGGCTTATGGAGATGGAAGCTATCTAATTATGCTCAAAAGAATAATCACGAAGCCTTTGACGAAATCTTTACTAAGCTTATTCAATATCTTTCTGTAAAGATTGACAAGAGTTTATTCAGAGTAAATAACAATCATGTTTTCACCGATAATCAGGCAGTAGAGTTTGATGCAGAAGTTTACAATGATAGCTATGAATTAATAAATGATGCCGATGTTAATATTGAAATTACGAATGAAAATGCAAAGAAATTTCCATTCGTTTTTAGTAAAACATCTAAATCATATCATTTAAATGCAGGCGTATTCCCTCCCTGCGATTATAAATATGAAGCTAAAGTAAAACTTAAAAACAAAACACTAACTACTAAAGGTAGTTTTATAGTTACAGCAATAGATGAAGAATATGTAAATACATTGGCTAATCATCAATTGCTATATAATCTTGCTAAAAAGCATGGTGGAGAGATGGTTTATCCTAATCAATTGAATACTTTAATTGATAAACTTAAAAACAGAGATGATATTAAAACGGTAAGTTATACTCAAAAACGCTATAATAACATTCTGAATCTCTATTGGATATTCTTCTTAATACTTGCTTTACTTACTGCAGAATGGTTCATCAGAAAACGTAATGGTAGTTATTAAATCATAAGATGTTTTTTATCTGAGAATCTAATTAAATAAGTCCTTATACATTAATATTAATTTATGGCACAAATACTGTTTTATATAATTATCGCGATCATAGTTTTTGATTATATTTTAGATCAAACTCTTGACTATTTAAACAGTACCTACTGGAGCAATGAGTTACCAAAAGAACTTGAAGGTATTTATGATGCTGAAAAATACAAGAAATCTCAGGATTATCAAAAAGTAAATCAAAAATTCTCTACAATCACATCTACCTTATCTTTCTTAGCAATGTTAGCAATGTTAATCTTAGGAGGATTCGCTTTCCTTGATAATTTTGCTCGTCAGTTTTCTTCAAATGAAATAGTAATAGCATTAATATTCTTTGGAGTATTAGGATTTGCAGCAGATATTTTATCTACACCATTTTCAATATACAGTACTTTTGTTATTGAACAGAAATATGGCTTTAACAATACAACAGTTAAAACTTTTATCTTTGATAAATTGAAAGGCTGGTTGCTAGCAATTATTATTGGTGGAGGATTAATAGCATTGTTAGTATATATATATATGGTATGTGGTAATAATTTCTGGTGGATAGCATGGTTAGCCTTAAGTTTCTTTATGATATTTATGACGATGTTTTATTCTTCTATTATTGTTCCTCTTTTCAATAAACAAACACCATTAGAAGAAGGTGAACTTAGAACAGCAATTGAAGCTTTCGCTGATAAAACCGGTTTTAAACTTAATAATATCTTTGTAATAGATGGTTCAAAGCGATCTAACAAAGCTAATGCTTATTTCAGTGGATTGGGAAGTAAGAAAAGAATTGTTTTATATGATACTTTAATAAAAAATCATACTACTGAAGAGCTTGTAGGAGTGTTAGCTCATGAGATAGGCCATTATAAAAAGAAACATACTCAAAAAGGAATTGTAATATCTTTATTACAATCAGGGTTAATGTTATTTTTATTGTCATTCTTTTTAAGTAATCCTATATTATCACAAGCCTTAGGAGTATCAATCAAAAGTTTCCATATCGGAATACTTGCTTTCGGGATGCTTTACAGTCCTTTGTCTACAATATTGAGTATTGCTATGAATATATTATCGCGTAAGCATGAATATGAAGCTGATCATTTTGCGGCAGTCAATTATCAACCTGAAGCTTTAATTACTGCATTGAAGAAATTATCTGTTGATAATCTGAGTAATCTTCGTCCTCATCCTGCTTATGTTTTCTTCCATTATTCGCATCCTCCATTGTTAAAAAGAATTGAAGCATTAAGTAAAACCAACAATTAATACCAATGAAATATATATTACCACTACTATTATTCATTAAAAAGATATTTATAAAAGTCTGGGGATATATTAAAGCTTTTTTCCGTATTCCTAAACATTATAAATGGTACACTAAAGTTGCAATAAGGACTCTCCATGTATTTGTAATGTTTATTTTATTGTTGATATTAATTGACATGAACTTCCTCTGGCTATTCGGGAAGTCACCTAAGCTGAGTCAGATCAATGATCCTAAACAAAAAACAGCTTCCGAACTTTATGATTGTGAAGGTAAACTTATTGGTAAATATTTTGACGAGAATAGAACACCTGTTAAGTTAAGCGAAGTATCTCCAATAATGATTAAAACCTTAATAAATACTGAAGACGTACGTTTTTACGAACATCATGGTGTAGATATTCAAGCAACTTTCTCTATCCTTTGGTATATGGCTAAAGGTGATAAGCGTGGAGGTAGTACTATTACTCAGCAATTGGTTAAAAATCTTTTCAAAACCAGAGAGAACTATTCAAGAGGTGTATTTGGATTTATTCCGGGAGTTAAAACTGTTATTTATAAGTTTAAAGAATGGATAACTGCATTAAAAATTGAGTTGTTTTATAAGAAAGATACTATACTTACCATGTATTTCAACACAGTTGACTTTGGTAGTAATGCTTATGGGATTAAAACTGCATCGCGAACATTCTTTAATATTAAACCATCGCAATTAAACTACGAACAATCTGCTTTATTGGTTGGTATGCTAAAAGCTCCTACCTATTATAGTCCGGTTGCACATCCCGATAAGGCTCTGGAAAGAAGAAATGTGGTGCTTGGACAACTTTTAAAGTATAAAGTTATAGGTAAAGAGGAACATGATTCTATTTGTAAGATACCTTTGGTTTTAAAATATAATGTAGAGAATAATTATGATGGTAAAGCTCCTTATTTCAGGGAATCAGTTAGTAATTATCTTAAAGTATTTTTAAAAGAACACAATCTTAATCTTTATGAAGATGGTTTGAAGATTTATACAACTCTTGATTTAACTATGCAATCCTATGCAGAGGCTGCTGTTGATGAACATATGAGTAAGTTACAGAAACGTTTCTTTGAACATTGGAATGGTGAAAATCCATGGCGCAATTCAAAAGGGGAAGAAATAAAAGATTTTATTCAAAACATTGTAGTTAATACTGAACATTATAAAGCTCTTAATAAGAAATATCCTACCAATAGAGATTCAGTTAATTATTATTTGAATCAACCCAGAGAAATGACTATATTTAACTATAAAGGTGATAGAGATACCCTTATGAGTACCATTGATTCCATTAAATATTATTGTTCATTGCTTCAGGCGGGCTTTATTACTATGGATCCTTATACCGGATACGTTAAGACGTATGTGGGTGGTGTTGATTTTGATAATTTTAAGTTTGATCATGTTAAACAATCCAAACGTCAGCCTGGCTCTACCTTTAAAGCTTTCGTTTATACCGCTGCTATGGAAAATGGTTTCGGTCCTTGCGATATGTTAACCGATGTTCCTGTAACTCTTGACTATGTTGAGAACGGCAAGAACAAAAGCTGGTCGCCACACAACACTAACTGGGAGTTTACAGGCAAAGCAGTAACGTTGAAGTATGCTTTTGCCCGTTCAATTAACTCTATTGCGGTTCAGGTTACTAAAAAGTTGGGGTTTAATAAAGTGATTGAATATGCTAATAAACTAGGTATTAAAACTAAACTACAGAATGTGCCTTCAGTATGCTTAGGTTCAAGTGATGTTTCTCTGTTTGAGCTTATTAATGCGTATTGTCCTTTGATAAATGATGGTAATAAAGTTGAGCCTATCCTTGTTACCCGTATTGAAGACCATAATGGTAAAGTTATTTATGAAAATAAGCCTAAACTTGAGCGAGTTATTTCGCAGGAATGTTCTTTCCTGATGACACAAATGCTTATGGGAGGTTTGCACGAACCAGGTGGAACTACTCAAGCTTTGTTTGAATACAATTTATTTAATTATGGAACCGATTTTGGGGGTAAAACAGGAACATCTTCCAATCATTCGGATGGATGGTTTGTTGGTGTAACTCCTAATCTTATTTCAGGCTCGTGGGTTGGGGCTGATAATCGTAGTATTCACTTCCGTACTTCAGAATTAGGCGAAGGTTGTAAAACAGCATTGCCTATCTACGGTTTGTTTATGGAGAAACTTTTAAAGGATCCCAAATATAATAACTATCATCAGAAGTTCGGTAAACCAACTGTTAAAATTACTAAGAATTATACCTGTCATACCTTCCTGCCAAAGGCTGACAGCTTAAGTGCAGGTGAAGAAGATTTGCCGGATGATGCATTGTATCCTACGGATTTGTAATTTCAACATATAAAAAGATTAAGTTTTTTTAACAATCCCTTTCTTAATCCGGATTAAACCTTTTAATACGTTTGGCATCTAATCTCAAAATTAAAAAACATACAACAATGAGAACAAAAATGCTAATCGCTTCTTTTCTTTTCCTATCAGCAAGTGTAATTTTCTTTAGCTGTAATAAAGATAAGAAATCTTTTAACCCAAATCAGACTTCTGACAATGAGCTTGTGGCTTCTTCACAAAACGAAGCTGTTGCTCAAATTACTTTTGAGAATGTTGATCAAATAGCTGACGAAGCTTATACCGGATTAACTACTGCCACTAAATCTGTTGAGAGTACTACTTCTGGATTATTAAGTCCTTGCGCTAGTAAAACGATAGATACTATAGCGGTACCTCACACTCTTACCATTAATTTTGGTACTACTAATTGCTTATGCAATGATGGTAAGTACAGAAGAGGTGAAATTATTATTTCGTTCTACAAACATTACAAAGATTCAGGTTCTATTCATTCAACTACCTTTAATAATTATTATGTAAATGATAATCATATTATGGGAACCAGAACTAGAGTAAATAATGGACGTAATGCTGCAGGACACTGGAACATTTCTACTACCATTAACAGTACAATTATTTTTGCAAACAATACTGATACTTTAACATGGAATGCTACTCATAATAAAGAGTGGTTGCAAGGTTACTGGAGCCCTTCTATCTGGAATGATATCTTCCTAATCACTGGTAATTCGACTGGTACACGTCCTAATGGTGTTACTTATGCTAAAACTATCCTTACTCCTTTAGAAAGACATCTGCCTTGCTTTTATTATGTTAGTGGTACAGTTCAATTAGTTCAGTCTAACAAGCCGACAAGAGTTATTAATTACGGTAATGGTAATTGCGATCCTTGGGCTACCGTTACCATAAACGGTGTTACACATACTATCCATCTTTAACAAATAAAAGTACTTAGAGTACTTAGAATACTTAGAGTGCTTAAAATTAAGAAGACATTAAGTTCATTTATATGACTTAATGTCTTTTTAATTTATTTATTTTACATCAATTTGTTTACTTTTAATAATTAATCCAAATACTCTAAGTACTCTAAATACTCCAATTACTCTAAATACTCAAGTTATTGTTAAATTAAAATTAATTTTCAATGTTTTGAATTTTATAAGAGAATTATGAGTACTTTCGCAGCATAATATTTAATATTAAAAAATAATATAATGAAAGTAGAAAAAGACAAGGTTGTAGCTATTACCTACACCCTAAAGTTTGATAACGCTGATGGTGATGTGATAGAAAAAATATCAGAAGAAAATCCATTAGAAGTTTTAATCGGAAACGATAATCTTTTTGATAAATTTGAAGCTAATCTATTAAACCTAAAGGTTGGCGACACTTTTGAATTTACTTTGACTCCTGAGGATGCTTATGGCGAATATGAAGAGGAGAGAATAGTAGATTTATCTAAAGATCACTTTATTATTGATGGCGTTTTTGACGAAGAAGTAATTAAAGAAGGTGCTATTATACCTATGATGAGCGAAGAAGATGAAGAACATATGGAAGCTATTGTGGTTTCTGTTACTGAAGACAGTGTTCAGTTGGATTTTAATCATCCTTTGGCTGGCGAAACTTTGTATTTCGCTGGTAAGATACACAATCTAAGAGAAGCAACACCTGAAGAAATGGAAAATGGTGATGTTTTTGATGATGATGAAGAAGAATTCTAAAGTTTTATAACTATACTAAAAGGGAGTGTAATTAATTGCACTCCCTTTTTTTATGTCAGAAAACAATAAAGAATTATTTTAAATAAATATATTGTAAGATAATTATAAATAACAAATACTTTCTTTAGT
>CAIWDQ010000419.1 GCA_903911455.1 uncultured bacterium | reverse complement strand
TGATTTCGAATTGGGAAACAAAATCACGGGGGCGGGCTTTCCTGTCTATAAAGGTAAAGGAGCGCGTTTGCAACGGGCATTAATCAATTTCTTTTTAGAATTAAGTGTTTTTTTATTTTAATTAATCAATATTATAATCTGTTTTATGATTTTTGAAAATAATATTTAGCTTTTCAAGCTTTTATTTAATGAAATTTAATATATCGGAAATTATAATTTTTTGTTACTAACTCATATCTTTTTTTAAAATGGGTTAGTAACAGTGTTATCTAACCAAAATATTTTTTCAGATGGGCTAGTAACAGTGTTACCTAACTAAATTTTTTTTTCAGATGGGTTAGTAACAGTGTTACCTAATCAAAATATTTTTTCAGATGGGTTGGGAACAGTGTTACCTACCATAATTTTTTTTTCAGAAGGGTTAGTAACAGTGTTACCTACTATAATTTTTTTTTCAGATCAGTTAGTAACACGTTTTTCTGTCAAATTGGCAAAAAAGCATGACAAAATGTCAGCTTTCTCATTTATATTACAAAATATCTTAAGTGTATTGTGTTTTAGTTTGCTTCTTAATAATATAATTGGGGCTTTGGCCTCCTATCATATTATTATCATCATAAAAAAAATAAAAAAAATACAAAAGAACAGCAATATACTGAGAGAAATTACATGTTATAGGGTATGTTTTTTCTGAAATTAAATTTGTAAACTACTCCTAAGGATGTGAAAGAATAGATGTCGTGAGAAAAACCACCTAGATGACCGTCGAGAAGATCGGTATTCATGACTGTCCAGGAGTTTTCGAAAAGAAAATCTATATGTTCTGATATTTTGAGTTGCAGATTGATACCCGAATTTACAACTCCTACTGTTTTGTAATCTACATAGTTGCCATTGTTATCGTAACCTGTAGCGTTTAATATACTATCTCTGCTAATATTGCGTAAGATGCTGCTAAAATTACAGAAACCTAAGGTGAAGAAGCCATGGAGAATAAGTTTTCGATTAGGATCTATCCCAAACGAAAGCCTTGTGAAATCTACAGATGCTCCTATATTCCACTCGAATGTGTTTGCCAGAAAATATCTGTCACGATTTGGTTGGTTGCCTTTCAGACTGGTTAATATCAATTTAGACCTTAAATCTATAACAGTACTCAACTGTTTTGTTAGTATTATACCAAATGCAGGTTTTGCTGTGTAATATCCAAACCAGTTTGATTCTACATCGCACCAACCGGATGCTAATCCGGCATCTAACGATACCGACCATTTATCTTTGAATTTAATATTTCCTAATTGTTGTGCTTGTATCTTTGAGGTGAAAATTGATAGTAAAACTACTAAAAGTAGAGCATATCTTTTCATTATGAATTTTTTTAAGACTTATTAATACTATTAAAGAACCTGTTTGCAAAATTACAATATATAAACAACTTAATGGACTTAGAGTTGAAATAAATATTCTTAATGAAAATTTAAGGAATTGTTAATTTTTATGTGTGAGGGATAATAAAAAAGAGGTTAGCTTAATATAAGTTAACCTCTTTTTAAATAATTTAAAAACTTTAGTTTAGATTAATTTTTTAGCTGCTGCAATAGCTGCATCATAGTCAGGATGATTAGTATTTTCTTTTACATACTCTACGTATTGTACGATACCTGCTTTATCAACTATGACAATACCACGGTTCAACAAACGTAATTCTTCTAAAAGGAAGCCATAATTCAAACCAAAATCGGTATCTTTATGATCAGATACTGTAATCACTTTGTCGATACCTTCGGCAGCACAAAAACGACCTAAAGCGAAAGGTAAATCACAAGAAATTGTTAAAATAACTACATCACCTAAGCCTGCAGCTTCTACATTAAATCTTCTGGTTTGTGCAGCACACACACCTGTATCAACTGATGGAACAGCAGATATGATAACTACTTTGCCTGCATAGTCGCTTAGTTTTACCGGATGTAAATCAGCAGCAAGTTCTGTAAAATCGTAAGCTTTATCACCTACTTTCACCATGTTGCCTAACAATGTTAAAGGATTTCCCATAAAGGTAGTTACACCTTGATTCTTTTGCATATAATTTTTTTTTAAAGTTATTAGTTGTTTTTAATTCTTGTTAAACAGCTAACAGGTGGAAATGTTTAAAATAATTTGCGTAATATTGCACTTTGGTTTGTTAAGTAAGTTTATCTTTTAAAAAATAATATTACTTAAGTAAAAAAGAACACAGTTTTATACAATATATATATAAGCATCATCATGGCATTTAAAAATATTCAACAATTTATTTCAGCATTAGAAAAAGAAGGCGAATTAATCCGTATCAAAGAATTTGTGTCGCCCGAATTGGAGATTGCCGAAGTTACTGATAGAATTTCTAAGTCGGATAAAGGTGGAAAAGCCTTATTGTTCGAAAACACAGGCAAAGAATTTCCTGTATTGATGAATGCTATGGGATCGTACAAGCGTATGTGCATTACTTTAGGTGTGAATGATCTTGACGAAACAGGTAAGCAGATGGAAGATATCTTTAAGCAGCTTGCGTCACCTAAAGAATCATTTACCGATAAGCTAAAAGTACTTCCGATGTTGAGTAATATTGCTTCGTGGATGCCTAAAGTTATTAAAGGAAAGGGCGAATGTCAGCAGGTTATAAATATGGAACCTGATTTAAGTAAGATACCTGTATTGAAATGCTGGGTTCATGATGGTGGACCATTTATAACACTTCCCGTTGTGAATACTAAAGATCCGGTAACAGGTATGCGTAACGTTGGAATGTATCGTATGCAAGTGTTTACCGAAAATATGACAGGGATGCACTGGCATTTACATAAAAATTCGGCAAGGCATTATCACGAATATAAAAAGCTGAATCAGCGAATGCCTGTAAGTGTTGTTTTAGGTGGTGATCCTGTTTATACTTATTCTGCCACAGCTCCTTTGCCCGATAATGTGGATGAATATATGCTTGCAGGTTTCCTGAGGAAGGAAAAAGTAAAACTCGTTAAGTGTATTACTAATGATTTAGAGGTACCTTATGATGCTGATTTTGTTATAGAAGGTTATGTTGATCCTAACGAAGAATTAATTTGTGAAGGTCCTTTCGGGGATCATACAGGTTATTATTCTTTGCAGGATAATTACCCTCGTTTTCACGTAACTTGCATTACCCATCGCAAAGATGCAGTGTACCCTGCCACCATTGTTGGAATTCCACCTCAAGAAGATGCGTATATTGGCAAAGCTACCGAAAGAATATTCCTTACTCCGATAAGAATGGCGATGTTACCCGAAATTA
This sequence comes from uncultured bacterium, assembly GCA_903911455.1. Lineage (GTDB taxonomy): Bacteria > Bacteroidota > Bacteroidia > Bacteroidales > JACABE01 > JBAXLO01. The sequence continues at coordinate 6,234 of CAIWDQ010000419.1, read as the reverse complement.
TTGACATGGATATGCCTGCCGAAGGTGTTTTTCATAATATAGTTATTGTAAAGATTAACAAGGAGTACCCCGGCCATGCAAATAAAGTGATGAATGCTATGTGGGGTGCAGGTCAGATGATGTTCAACAAGGTACTTATTGTGATGGATGGCGATGTGGATATTCATAACTATAATGATGTCTTTAAAGCTATTATTAAGAATGTTAATTCTAATGAAGATGTGTATTTTTCTAAAGGGCCTGTAGATGTTTTAGATCATTCGAGTAAGCGTTTTGCCTTTGGCAGTAAATTGGGTATTGATGCCACAAACAAATCTAAGGAAGAGACCTTTAATGTTGATAATTCTACTATAACTTCTTTCATTAATATAAATAAAATTAAGGAGATGTTTCCTGAAGTTAAGGATGTTAAGGATTTTAATGATGTTAATTTGCCTCTGGCTATTATCACCATTAAAAAAGACAGGAAGAATCATACCCGTAAGCTTGCAAATGATATAGTAGGGGAGGGCTTGCTTACTAATTTTGCTTTTGTTTTATTTATGGATGATAACATTCCTTTGTATAATATGAAAGATGTAATATGGATGGCTGCTAACAATATAGATCCTGAAAGAGATTGTTTTTATATCAATAATAAAGAGGATGAAAAACAAAATGGTTTATTTGTTGATGGCACACGCAAAACTAAACTATATGATGGTTTTACCAGAGACTGGCCAAATATTGTAGTTGTTGATGATGTCACAATTGCAAGTATTGATAAGAAGTGGGACAAACTAGGATTAGGAACATTTATTCCTTCACCATCACTTAAGTATAAGCCTTTATTATTTAAAGGTGGCGCTGTCGCGGAAGAAGATTAGGTATAAATCATTAGTTTTACTGTAGAATCACTTTTCGTTGGTGTAATTACACTATAAAAATCTGTAGATATTATTAACTGAGTTGTAAAATCAATTCTCAAAACTGTACAAGACATTAAAGAGTTTGTATAATCAAAAAAAATTGCTGTAAAATCAATTTCAGGACTTGTAAAAACATTTGCCGGAACTGTATAAATAAAAAAAGGGAGGCTATCATGACATCTAAAACTGCACAAATAAAAAAAGGGAGGCAATAAAAACATTCAGGAATTGTAAAAATAAAAAAAGGGAGGCAATAAATAACATCAGAAACTGTAAAAATAAAAAAAAGGAGGCAATCATGACATATAGAATTGTAAAAGTATTTGCAGGAAGGCAATCATGACATGAAGGAATGTAAAAGTGAAAAAGAAGACTGAGAGAGGGAGAGACTAAGAGACTGAGAGAGGGAATGATTGGGAGAAAGAGAGACTGAGAGAGGGAGTGATTGGGAGAAAGAGAGACTAAGAGAGGGAGAGACTAAGTGAATAAAAAAGCTCTAACAAATAGAATTGTTGGAGCTTTTTTTTAGCATAGCTACAACCCCCTATTTACATCACAAATAATTTATTTAACTTTTTATTAACAAAAAATATTGTGAAAAACCTAACAATATACATAAAAATGTTTTATATTTGCAAATTATTAAAATTAAAAAAATGTTACCTGTATTCGCTTTTATCATTTTTAAAATTATATTCATAGCTGTAAGTCTGTTTTTAGGCTTTAGTTATCTATATAAAGTTAAATTAATGCGAATATATATCTTCCTAAAAGAATATTCTTTCCAATTTTTTCAAATTGTAAACGTTTTCATTCTTAATAAATACAAAAAAGGTGCAGGTACCGTTTGCTATCAATCCTGATAGCAGCGGTTTTAAGCTTCTCCGTTTTTAAGTTACCTCGATTTTTAGAATAAAAGTAGAAAAAAAGGAGGTGTCTTAAAGCAATACTTTTTATTTTTTAATTTCGGAAATATTTTTACAAATGAAAAAACTTTTAATTTTATTCGTATCTTTGCTCCTCAATTTTTCAATTATGAATGTAAACGGACAAGATATTTGTAGTAGTGCAGATACATTAAAGAATATTAATAGCGTACAAAATTATAATATTCAATCTTCTGAATATTGGTTAACTTTTTATGCTGACTCCATATATTTTGGAATTATTCTAAATCCATTATTAGATAGTAATACCACTATTTTCACAAAAATTAATATTTACACTGGAAGTTGTGATAGTCTTATATTTGTTGATAGTATGCGTCTATCAATGAATAACATACTTGCAACACATTTGCAAATTGGGAGTAAATACTATATACAGATAATTCAAAATAGCCCCATTAATAGTTATTTACCGTTATTATGTTTAAATACAAGATTTCAAATATCACCACTACCTGCATGTAATCCAAATTCTTGTTCATTAAATGCAAATGGAGACTTTGAGAATATTTCTACAGATTTGGATGCTGCGTTAACTTATTTTTCAGTCCCTCATTATCCATATGAAATAAATTATGCTAATGACATGAATTATTATAATGGTATTCTTTGTTTGTCATGTTTTGAATCTTATTATAATCCTACATACGGTGATTTAAATTACACAGGTTGTTGCAATTGGTTTAGTTTTGGAAGTACTATGCCATTTATAAAAAGAGAAAATAATGATATTATTCATCATAATCATCTTGTTTTATATCATGGAGGCATTTCAACTGCTGGATCTGGCATTTTTACAAAATTAACTGGAAATTCAATTATTGGTGGAGGTATTGGTTTACTACCAAATACTTCATATCAGTTAGATTTTGAATATAAAATTAATGAAAATGGAACAAATGGTTGGCAAGGGAATTATGGCTTTAATGTATATTTAATTAAAGAATCTGATTACGTACCTTGCCTTTCTGTTACAAGTGGTTATTGTTGGCCAACTACAACAGATGGAATATATATTGGTGATATAAGTAATACCGGACAAATAGGTTGGCAACCTAAGACAATTCAATTACCTGCCTCTTTTTTAAACTCAATAACAAATATTAATAGTTATAATACTATTGCATTTGAGATTAAGTATGGTTCTCCAACTGTCACTGATAAAATGGCTTATATTGATAATGTATCTTTAAAACTTTCACCTACTCAAATATTAATTGATGGTACAATTGATGATAAATGTCATAGACATGGAATATTTTCAATTAATAGCCCTATTCCAGGAATTACTTACAACTGGTCTTTTGCTCCAACAAATGTTACAATTAATTCTAATTCTAATACCAGCATTGATATTAATTTTACAGATTATACTTTTAATGGGAATTTTATTATTTCAGTTGATGGTATTGACCCAAACACAGGATGTACAATGTATCATGGTACAAAAACGATTAATTTTAATAGTTTACCTGCATCCACTGTAACGCAAGTTACAATAAATGGTAATATTGATGATTGTATGCAAGGATTATTTACGATTACTCCACATTATACTACAGTAAACTATACTTGGACATTACCACAATCAGCTTATATTGAAACCGGATATTCCTTACCATTTTATGAAGCTGAAATAAATTGGAGTTATGGAGGTGCTGGAACAATTGAAGTAAATGGTATAGATAGCCATGGTTGTTTATATTATGGTCAACTACCTATAACCCCCACTTTTAATTGTGTACCGAATGCCAAATTTTACATAAAAGATGGTTCTTTTGCTTCAACTTTTACAAATTCTATTTTTGGTGGTTTAGGAACAACATCTGGTACTCCTTTTTATACAAATAGTACTGATGTAGTATATTTTGAAGGAATTGTATTAATTGATCAGAATCTTTATATTGATAATTGTCCTAATATTATAATGAGTCCTAATGCAAAACTTTATATCTATCCCGGTGTTACTTTGTCAATAACTAACTCATATATTAAAGGTTGTTCTTGTTATTGGGATGGTATTTCGAGTCCTACTGCTAGTTTAGTTTATCCAAATTTGACTTCACATTTAATATTAGATAGTGATGTAATTCAGGATGCAAAAGCCGTTGTTCAAAGTGAATATGGTGGAAACTTTAATATAACAAATACAACTTTTGTTAATAATCAAATTGGGATAAAAGTATCAAGTAACTATTTTTATCCAAATCCAGGTTATATTACAGCTAACACATTTAAATATGATGCTGTAAATAATCAAGGTTATTTTAGTGGGAATAATCATCTTACAGGTATTAATTTAGAAAATAATACCGAAGTTTTAACTATAGGTGATAATACTGATCCATTATTACAAAATAATTTTGTAGGTTTGCAGTATGGTATAAAGAGTGATTATTCGGATGCTGTTGAAGTTTATAATAATAACTTTACGAATATTGCTATTAGTAGTCCCAATCCGCCTTCTTATTCCGGTATTCCATCATTACCTGATGAAGCTGCTATTTTTTCAATTAACAAACTGGATAACCCTGCACCACATAATATTATTATTGGTGGAAGTTCAAATTACTCAACGAATACTTTCAATGGTTGCAACGTAGGTATTTTTGGTTATGATACATATATGGATATTGAAAATAATAATTTTATAAAACAAAATTTTGTTTCTATTCATAGTAAAGATTGTATTAGAGGGAGTATTATAAGTAATAATACTATAGCAATGACACCTGGTGTTCCTATTTCTTCTACTCAAGGCGCTACATCTGTTATGTTTGAATTACAGACCAGTTCGATATTGACGAATGATTTATTAATAACTAATAATAGTATTGATAATGCAAGAATAGGAATTTTGATGAGTAATGCAAGTGGGAATAATACTATTACACCTGCTTTATGTAAAATTGATGCTAATACAATTCAACTTGATATTTATAATTATACTAATACCGGCATTTTTAATACTAATGGTGATAATGTAACTATTACAAATAATACTATTACTTATTCACCTCATAAAATTTGGAATGCAGCAGGAATCTATTTAGCAGATATTCATAGATCGTTAATACAGCAAAATTATATTAATGATCTTTATTATGGTATCATAGTAAAAGATCATGCTGAATACACCGAATATTCATGTAATCAGTTATTAGATTGTGATTATGGCTTTTATTTTTCAGGTGCTACTCTTTTTAATAATTTACCATATTCAACAGATGCCTCCGATAATCAATGGACATATCAAAATTTACCACAAATTCTAAATAATCGTATGTATGGTACTACAATAAATACTCCACTTCCAAGATGGAATCATCAATGGCTTACAAATAATACTGGACCTTTGGGGCCATATTTAGATATGAGTAATCTAACAAGTAATTATATAACATCTTATCCAAATAGACCACCAAATCCTAATTGTATTTCAGATAAAAGTATAGCAGCTACTAATCAGAATGCAACTATTTTAACTGATTATTATGTTCATTTAAGAAAAATAATTAAAGACAGCATAACATACAGTACTTTATCAGTAGAAAACAAATATATGGCTAAGGAGTTTGTGTATAATATGCTTGACGATAAGCCTTCTTTGTTAAATATGGGGACAGCAAATGACCAGATATTCCAAAACTTTCATAACTCTAATTTAAATACTAATATTGGTAAATTTTCTAAAATTAAAAAATTTATAAAAACTAAAAATTATACTGCTGCAAAAGCGTTGAATACTACTATTACACCACAGAATTTGATAGAAACCAATAGTAAAGAAGTAAATCGTATATATCTTAATAGAATTGCAGTAGATTCAATTATATATTCAAGCGATTCTTTGATATTATATAATATAGCAATGCAATCGCCTTTAACTGGAGGCAATGCTGTATATAATGCCAGAGCAATACTTGATATTAGTGTTACTGATAATTTTCAAACTAATAATAACACCTTTCTGCTACCTTTAGTTAAACCTCAAGTTTCTAATTACTCAAATATCAAAATTTATCCTAATCCAGCAAACGATAAACTATTTATTCAGTTAGATGATACAATGAATGGTATGGCAATAATAGAAATTAACGATTTAACAGGCAAACTAATTTATAATACATCTATCAATGCTGATTTTAAATTGCAAACAATAGATATTAGCAAAGTTAGTAAAGGCATCTACTATTTACGTATAAGTAATAATAAATCATCAAATATAGAGAGTACAATATATGAGCATACTATTAATAATGAAACAATAGAGGGTGGTATTATTCACATAATAGATGGTGGCTGGGGTAGTAAACATGATGGTAGTAAAATAATTCTGGCTATATGTGATGAATGTGTTAATAGAAATTTAGAAGATG
>CAIWDQ010000418.1 GCA_903911455.1 uncultured bacterium | reverse complement strand
GATTTTTGCAAACGGCTATTTACAACTTGTCCCTTAAATTTTGCAGGTAAATTATCAGGGCTGGAAAGGAATCCATAAAATAAATTAACAATATCCAGATCAGATCTGGCATCCATAAGATTTTGAGAATATAATCCTCCTGCCATTTTAATGCGAAGTTTATCACTAACAAGATATTTCATAGCTAACCGTGGTTCAGGTGATGTTTCGGATAATGAACCATAATACTGAATTCTAAAACTTGGTTCTAATAATAATTTTCCAATTGTAGCTTTGTATTTTATATAACCGGCTATTTCGGAGGTGTTGTCATTTTGATTTATTGCTTGTTTAACAGAATTATAAAAATTAAAATCAGTTTTAAAACCTTGAAGTTCTAACCCATATTTTAATTGATTTTTATCCATTATATATGTAAAATGTAAAGCCATATTGAATCCGTTAATATCACTGTTTCTAGGCAGAGCATCTTTACTAATCTCAGTGATATTATAATCAGAATATGCAAAGATTCCATCCATTAGAACTGTTGAACCACTTGGAATGACAGTAAAATTAGTTCCAAAACCATTTGAAATCCATTTGAAACTAGAAATAGCTTTATAATTATCTACATTGTCATCATAATGGAACCCAAAGAAGTTTATTTTATTTCCATTTTGTCCATTAAAAGTAAGTTTAGCATAAATATCATTAAAATTAAATGGAAGTCCTGCTGAATCGATATAGCTATAAAATAATTTAGAACTCTGAGCAAGGTATGAGTTTTTTGCAGAAATAATAAATGTAGAACTTCCCGGACTAGCTTCCGTTTCTTTTTTTAATGGACCTTCAATCATGATGCCTGCCCCAAAAGTACTTGCATTAATTTTACCTGAAAGTCTTTTATTATTTCCTTCGCGTGTACTTATGTCCATAATTGATGAAATTCTTCCACCATATTCCGCACCAAAACCACCTGTATATACTTCAGCATTTCTTAATATGTCAGTATCAAAGACAGAGAATAACCCGATAGAGTGAAAAGGATTGTAAATAACCATACCATCAAGAAGTACCTTGTTTTGAATTGGTGAGCCTCCTCTGATATATAATTGGCCGCCCTGATCTCCTGTAAATATTACGCCAGGAATTACTTGTAAGTACTGTGCAAGGTCCGGGGTTGCGCCAATTGTAGGTATTTGTTTTACTTGTTTTGGGGTTACCTTGAAATCTGATATTTTTGTTTCTGTACGGGCTTCTTCTTTCGACGCTTCAATATTAACTATATTTAAATTATATGCAGCTTTCTTTAAAATTATTTTTTTAGTAATTACTTCATCTCCTTTAATTGTTATTGGGATGTTTATTGTATCATATCCCATTGTTGTAACCATTAAATTGTAATTACCCGGATGTATATTTGAAATTACATAAAATCCATTCCCATTTGAAGTACTTCCGTAAGTAGTTTTTTTAAGATAAACAGTTGTGAATGCAACTGGTTCTCCTGTTTCTTCATAAATAAAACCCTTAATTGATCCGGTTCCATTTTGTTGAGCATTTAACTTCTTATTGTAAAAGGTGAAAATAAGTAGCAGAATTATAGTGAAAATAGTAATATTCCTTGCATGCATAATATTTAATAGTATTGATATTTTTTGTTTCAAAACTTAATCCGCAAAATTAGTTATTTAAATGATAAGATTTAACGTTAAAATGCATTTATTGTTATTTATTGTGTTATTTTATAGTTAAACTTTTTTGAAAGGAGAAAATAGGTTAATGAATGATTTTATAAATTAGTTCTTTCATCAGTTCTCCATCTGTAGCTGATATACTATCTACACCTTTAGATTTTAAATCATATTCTCTTATTAAAGAGATGACTTGTCTTACTTTTAACTCTGGATAAAATCGAGTAGCTTCAGTATAATCTTTAATAAAGTAAGGGTTTACTCCTAATGCTGCTGCGACATTATTATTTGATTTGTCGACCAGATGATGATAAGTTAATATTTTTGCAAAATAACTATAAAGGATAGGAGAAATCTTTACTAAAGGATTTTCTCTTGGATTTGCTGCAAAATAATTTATGATTTGGTTAGATTTCAAAATATCTTTCTTTCCTAATGCCTTCTGTAATTCAAATACATTAAAATCTTTACTTATCCCTATATTCTTCTCTATATGTTCAGGTGTTATATTTGTATTTTCAGGGATATTTATTATAAGTTTATTTATTTCGTTAACGATCTTCGAAAGATCATTTCCTAAATAATCAGCAAGTAGGGTAGTTGCTTCCTGAGATATTTTAAATTTCTTTTCTTTCAGATAATTATTTATCCATTCGGGTATCTGATTGTCGTACATCTTGGCTGATTCGAACAATACTCCTTTCTTTTCTATATCTTTTGCAAACTTTTTTCGTTTATCGATCTTCTTATATTTATAACAGATAACAAGGATTGTAGAAGTTACCGGGTTTTCAATATACGATGCAAGGTCTTCAATTTTATCTAATTCTTGTCCTTCCTTTACGATCACTACTTGATAGTTTGACATCATAGGATATCTTTTAGCATTGCTTACTATAGTAGCAATGTCGACATCTCTTCCGTATAAGATACTTTGATTAAACTCTTTTTCGATATCTGTAAGAACATTTTCTTCAATAAAATCAGATATCTCATCAATATAATACGGTTCTTCACCATGAAGAAGATACAGTGGACGATAAATCTTGTTTTTTAGGTCAGTTATTATTTCTTTGTATGTCATAGTAATAATAGAAGGAGTTTAATATTGGTTATCGTAATCAAAATAGAGATGTTTAACTGTAAGACCATTATTGATAAGTTGATTTAATGAGTCAACACCAATATCGAGATGTTCCTGAACAAAAGTTTCATTCACAGTTTTTTCAATTGCTTCAGTTTTTATACCTTCCGAAATCATTGGTTGATCAGAAACAAGAAGTAATGCACCGGTAGGAATATGATTTGCGAAGCCTACAATAAATATAGTTGCTGTTTCCATATCTATTGCCATACTTCTTGTTTTGCGAAGATATTCTTTAAATTCTTCATCATATTCCCAAACTCTACGGTTAGTAGTATAAACAGTTCCTGTCCAGTAATCGCGACTAAAATCGCGGATAGTAGTTGAAATCGCTTTCTGTAGATTAAAAGCTGGCAGTGCAGGAACTTCCTTCGGGAAATAATCTCTTGAAGTACCTTCGCCTCTAATTGCTGCGATAGGAAGTATTAGATCACCAAGTTTGTTTTTTTTCTTTAACCCTCCACATTTACCAAGGAATAAACATGCTTTAGGAGCTATTGCACTTAATAAATCCATTATAGTAGCTGCATTTGCACTTCCCATTCCGAAATTGATGATTGTAATGTTATGAGCTGTTGCACAAGGCATCGGTTTATCAAAACCTTTTACTTCTACTTTATGTTTGCGTGCAAATAGATCAACGTATTTCTGAAAATTAACCAATAATATATATTCACCAAACTCACTTAATTGAATTCCAGTATAGCGTGGCAACCAATTATCGACTATTTCATTCTTAGTAATCATTAGTTTAAGCTTTAAATTAGGTTTATCATAATGTTTTTACAAAAATACAATTTATTATTATAATTCTCTCTAAAAAATTAAAGTGAAGTTGTATTTATATTAATTTTTATAATTTTGAAATTAAACTTTGTTCTCATATTTAGGTTTATTATTATCGAAACTAAAATAAAATTACTAT
>CAIWDQ010000417.1 GCA_903911455.1 uncultured bacterium | reverse complement strand
TTCGGCTTAATACTTCCTTAGCTATTCTTTGATGTTATTTTGCTATTAATTGGTCTTCCTTAGCTATTCTTTGATGTTATTTTGCTATTAATTGGTCTTCTTTAGCTATTCTTTGAAGTTATTTTGCTATTAATTGACCTTCCTTAGCTATTCGTCGATGTTCTTTAGCTATTAATTGACCTTCCTTAGCTATTCTTTGATGTTCTTTTGCTATTAATTGGTCTTCCTTGGCTATTCGTCGATGTTATTTAGCTATTAATTGACTCTCGTTAGCTATTCTTTGATGTTCTTTTGCTATTAATTGGTATTCTTTAGCTATTCTTCGAACAATTTATTCAATTTTAAAGTCATTTATTTATTTTATAACTATATCTAAAAGTCCATTAATAAATGCATTGCATAATTCATAATAAAAAATCAAAATAAGAGTTCTTCATAAATAAAAAAGTAGTAATTTTACCAATGATTTTATGATAATATAAATGTATACAATAAAGAACATAATTATAATCCTTTTTATCTTAATTATCAATAATAAAGCCCAATCTCAAAAGGTTGGACTAGTATTGAGTGGAGGAGGCTCGCGTGGTGTAGCTCATATTGGAGTTCTCAGAGCTTTAGAACAAAATGGTATTCCTATTGATTATATAGCCGGCACTTCAATGGGGGCAATTATAGGTGGACTTTATGCAGCAGGATATTCACCGGATGACATGGAAAAATTGTTTTTATCTAAAGAATTTGTGGAGTGGGTAGCTGGGAAACTAGATGAAAAATATTATTATTTTTTTAAAAAAGAAGCACCTAATGCTTCCTGGATAGACTTGCGTTTTACTTATGATCAGACGATAAAACCAAAGATACCTACAAATATTGTTTCTCCATTTCAAATGGATTTTGAATTTATTGAAATATTTGCTGGAGCAAATGCTGTAGCTAAAAGTAATTTTGATAGTTTATTTGTTCCTTTCAGATGTGTAGCAGCAGATATTTATAAAAATGAAGCTGTAACTTTAAAGTATGGTGATTTAGGTAAAGCTATAAGAGCTTCAATGACATTTCCGTTTTATTTTAAACCAATTAGATATAATGGAGTACTATTATTTGATGGTGGAATGTATAATAACTTTCCGGCAAATGTTATGTATAACGATTTTTTACCAGATATAATTATTGGAAGTAAAGTGGTAAAGAATTATTCTGCACCTCATGAGGATAATGTCATCTCTCAAATTCAAAATATGTTGATGGAAAAAACTGATTATTCTGTTATCTGTGGTAATGGTGTTTTGATTGAACCCAATGTTCGTCCGGTTAACGTAATTGATTTTAGTAATACTAGCGAATTTATTGACAGTGGATATGTTTCAACATTAAGATTAATAAAAAATATAAGAATGTATATATCAGATAGTATTCCACTTGAGAAACTTACTGAGAAACGTAGAATTTTCAACCAGAAAAAACCAGCATTACTTATAGATAAAATTGATATTTCAGGATTAAATAAAAATCAAAAGAGTTATGTTAATACTTTATTATACCGAAACTTAAAATCAACCTTACTTGAAAATATAAAAACAGAGTATTTTAAATTATTAACTGATGAAAAAATTGATTTTATATCACCATCCTTAAAATATAATGATACAAGCGGATTTTATCAATTGCATTTAGACATAAAAAGGGATAAAAGATTTGTAACAGAATTTGGTGGTAATATTTCTTCAAGTCCTATTAATGAAGCATTTGTTCAAATTCAATATAAGCAGTTTGGGAAAACAGCTACAAGTATAATTGCTAACTCCTATGTTGGTAAGTTTTACAGTTCTGCAGCACTCAAAGGTAGATTAGATATTCCTACACGTTTGCCTTATTACATTGAAGGCAGTTTTGTACTTAATCAATGGGATTATTTTAAAACACGTACATATTTCTTTGAAGATAAAACCCCATCTTACCTTATTGAAAACGAAACACATTTTAGTTTTGATTTTGGATTTCCATTTAATAATAAATCAAAAGTTGTTTTTAATATTTCACATTTTGATTTAGATAATGAATATTACCAAACGAATGCTTTTAGTCGAGTAGATATTGCTGATCAAACTAGTTTTAATGCTAATTGCTTAAAATTCTTTTTTGAAAGAAATTCCTTAAATAAGAAACAATATGCATTTAAAGGTTCTCAATTTTTATTGCAGTTTTATTATATAAATGGAACTGAAAAGTTTATTGCAGGGTCAATAGCCCCAATAAAAAAAGATCTATCACTTGACCATCAATGGCTTCAAGCTAAATTCATTTTTGATAACTATTTTAAACCAATAGGTCGATATATTCCTGGTTTATTTATTGAAGCATGTTATTCAAATCAACCACTTTTTAGTAATTATACTGCAAGTTCTCTAGCATCCGAACCATTTGCACCAACACCAGAATCAAAAACATTATTCATGCCTTCATACAGAGCTAATCAGTTTTTAGCAGGAGGAATGCATAATATTCTTGGTTTGATGAAGAATTTTGATCTTAGACTTGAAGTTTATATGTTTCAACCTTATAGAGTAATAAATCAGGCCGATAACTTAACTGCATTTTATGGAAAAAAATTCAATAGTAGATTTTTTATCGGGTCTTCAGCTTTAGTGTTTCATAGTCCAATTGGACCATTAAGTATAAGTGTTAATTATTATCAACAATATGAACAACCTTTTTCTTTTTTATTTAATTTTGGATATGTAATTTTTAATTCAAAAGCGGTTGAATAATAAGGAATAAATCAGCTTATTATTAATTATTTAGAAACTTTTAAAACTTTAATTTATTACATAAAATCAATAGCTTATTATATCTTTATTAATGTTTTTTAGTATTTAACTAAGATTTAATTTGCAGATTCTATAATTATTAATAATTTTGCTCTCCTTTTTAAAAGAAAGGAAATAGTTAATCTAACAAATATTTATTTTTATTTATTTACAAATTAAGTACAGATCTTCTAAATCAGACTTTCAGTAATGATTACTGAAATGAGAAAACAAAATCTGTGTATAATACACATTAAAATTATGGTAAAATCATCTAAAGAACCTGAAATGAATCAGGAAAACGAAAATTTAAACGAAGTAAATTCAATCGAAAACGAGGTAGTTGAAACAATTACTGAAGAAATTAATGAAGTAACTGAACCAGTTGTTGAAGTTACAGAAAATTTAGTTGAAGGCAATGTAGCTGAAACAATTGTTGAAGAAGTTAAGGAAGCAGTTGAAACTAATTCTGAAATTTCTGAGATCATTATTAGTAATGAAATAAAAGAAACAGTTGCAGAAGAAATTAATGAAGTAATTGAACCTATTGCTGAAATTACTCAAAGTATGAATGGAAATGGTCATACTGAAGCTGTTCAGATTAATCAAATCTCTATTGAAACTGAATTAAAAGAAGAACCATTAGTAGAAACATTTACTGATGTTATTCCTGAAACTACTCCTGTAGTTGAAGAAATAATTGTTGAGGAAGTTGTTGCTGAAAAAATGGAAGAACCAACAATTGATATTGTTTCTGATGAAGTTTTTGAAGATGTTAAGAATGAAGCTGAAAAAGTTGAAGAGTTAGAACCTGTTAATGTAAGTGCAATTGATATTCCAGAATTAAATGAAGATATTACTGAAATTGAATCATTAGAAATGGAAAATGAAATTGAAGAAGTAGATACTAATTATGAGCACTTAAATAAAGAACAGTTAGTTTTATTATTAGAGGAAGCAATTAAAACTGAGGATATCAATAGTATTAAAACTAAGGTTGCATTAATAAAGGTTTCATTCTTAAAAATTGTGAAAGATGATAAACAATTATTACTTGAGAAATGTATTACAGGTGGTGGAAAGAAAGAAGAATTTACATCAGAAGAAGATGATTTTGAACTAAGATTTAGAGCTGCATTTGATGTTTATAAAGAAAAAAAATCAATTTATAATGATGAACAGGAAAAAAATAAACTTGATAATCTTAAACTAAAACAAGAAATTATATACCAACTTAAGGAACTAGTTAATTCAGACGAAACACTGAAAAATACTTACGATGAATTTAAATCTTTACAGGAAAGATGGAAAGAAATAGGTCAGGTTCCACGTACCGAAATCAATACTTTGTGGCATAATTACCATTTCCTTGTTGAATTATTCTTTGATAAAGTTAAGATTAATAAAGAGCTTAAGGATCTTGATATGAAAAAGAATATGGAAAGTAAATTAGAACTTTGTGAGAAAGCAGAGGAACTTTTACTTGAAAACAATATTCATGTTTCATTTAAGAAACTTCAGAATTATCATGAAGAATGGAAACATATAGGTCCGGTTCCTCAAGATAAAAGAGATGAGCTTTGGGAACGTTTTAAGAATATTTCTGATCAGATTAACGATAGAAGACGCGAATTTTACGACAAAATTCATGAAGAATATGATGGGAATTTATTAGCAAAAACTGCTTTAGTTGAAAAGATTGAACAATTAGTATCTAAAGAAAATAATTCATTAAATGCATGGCAAAATAGTTCGGATGAAATTACTGAAATTATTAAAATATGGAAAACTGTTGGCCCTGCACCTAAAAAAGAAAACGATGAATTATGGAGTAGGTTTAAAACCTATCTTGATACTTTTTTTGCAAACAAAAAGGAATATTATGATAAGCTTAAAGATGAACAAGTAAATAATCTAAACATTAAAGTTGAACTTTGTTTACAAGCTGAGTCAATTAAATCAAGGAATGATTGGAGAGCTGCTACTTTGGAATTATTAGATTTACAGAAAAAATGGAAGGAAGTTGGACCTGTTTCACGTAAAATTTCTGATAAGATATGGATGCGTTTCAGAGCGGCTTGTGATGAGTTTTTTAATGCTAAAAATGATTTCTTTAAGAATATTAATGAGAATGAAGGTAATAATCTTAAACTAAAAGAAGAGTTAATTCAAAAGGTTAAAGATTTTAAATTTGGTGAGGATCGTAATGAAAATCTTCAAGCTTTAAAAGATTTCCAACGTCAGTTTACTGAAATTGGCTTTATTCCGGTAAGTCATAAGGATAGAGTATATAATGAATTTCGTCAAGCTATCAACGCTTGTTTTGAGACATTGAAAATGAATAGTGCTGAAGTTTCTGCTCTGAATATGAATAGTAGAATTGAGAAAATGAGTCCAGCTGAAGCCAATAGGTTTATAGGTAAAGAACGTGTTTTCCTTTCAAATAAGATTACTAAGTTAAAGGAAGATGTTAGTTTGTGGGAAAATAACATTGGTTTCTTAGCTCATTCTAAAAATGCTGATCTTTTAAAGCAAGAATTTGAAAAGAAAATCAATAATGCTAAACAGGAATTAATTATTATGGAGGCTAAACTTAAATCCATGCCAAATCACTAATTGATTTTACTGAATATTATTTATAAATGAAAGGAGCACTGTGATATCACAGTGCTCCTTTTTTTATAACTTGTTAAGTATATCTAATTAAACCTTTAAGACTAAAACGTTTTTACTTCTTTTTATCAATAATGCTTTGAATTTCTATAATTTCATCTCTATATTTAGCTGCTTGCACAAAATCTAATTCTTTAACTGCTTTTTCCATATTTTTTCTTGAAAGATCAAGGCT
>CAIWDQ010000416.1 GCA_903911455.1 uncultured bacterium | reverse complement strand
TTTAATGCTATGCTAAATAGTTCCTCTGAATTCATAACTCTTTTTACAGGCAAATTTATTAATTTTTATTTACCCATACAAATCGTTATAGAACCATAAATGAATTAATTTTTATTATATTATTATGTTTAGATATTAACTCAGAGTATAAGCAAACTATTTTGTACAATACTTATATAATAAACTGTATGCTTCGGAAACACCCAGTTCACCGGCTTTGCTAAAATCGGAACAAGCATTCTGATAATCGCTTGTTAAAATATGCAGTAAACCACGATTATAGTAAGCATTACCATTTGTATTGTCAAAAAAGATACATGAACTGTAATCAAGTAATGCACCACTTATATCATTTAAAAGGCTCTTGGTGAATGCTCTGTTATAATATGCAAAACTAAATTTCCCATTCTTATTTATTGATGCAGTAAACTCATTTATAGCTTGTGTATAATTTTTATAATCATCTGTTGAAGAATTAGTATTATCAAAAAGATTATTTTTATTTTTGGTGTCTTCTTCTTGTTGACCAATCTCAATATAAATATTCCCTTTTAAAAATGTTGCAAGATAACTATAAACAGATGTATCCGACACCTGAGATATTGAAAGCAGGGCTTCTCTATAATTCTTTAATGAAGATGAAAGTATACATTTCCAAATACAATTGCTTTCTTTTAAGCTTTTGTTATGTGATGATAACGAATCTAGTAAGGTCTTGCTTTCGGCTAAATTATCATAACTTAGTTTAGTATCATTGTTATCAATTTTTAATTTAAGATTAATACTTCTGTTTTGATTTAATAGTTCAATTTGCATGTTATAAAAAGATAATGGATTTGACGAATTCTCAGGAATTAACGAATAATTATCCTTTTGCATTATTTTAAACGACTTGTACTGAACATGGCCTGAGCTTGTATCCATTGCCTGCGACTCTGATCTGAAATCAAGTAATGGTAACAAATATATTGAATCTGATTTGTTGAATGCCAACGAGTCATCACGGATATTATAAAGTAAGTTTGCAAATTTTCTATCCTTTTCGGAAGCTTCAAAATTATTAAGTTGAGAATAAATATGTGATCTTAATGAATACGCTTTCTGAAACTTAGGATAAAGATCAATTACTTTACCAAGATCATTTAAAGCATTAGAATAATCTGACATTAATTGCTTTACATAAGCCCTGTTGAAATACGCATTAATATTTAATGGATTTATCTTAATTACATGATCATAATCGCTGATAGCTTCTACATATTTGGTTTGCTGCACGTATATAGCGGCTCTATTGTAATAACATTCTGAATGAAATGGATTAAGTTCAATTACTTTGTTGAAGTAATTGATCGTTTTATCAAAATTATTTAAACCTAAATAATGCAATCCTAAATTATAAAAAGCTAATACACAAGTTGAATCTTTTGATATAATAAACTCATAATCTTTTATGGCAGCAATTGTATCTTTAATATTTAATTCAATAAAGGCTCTGATAACAAAAGCATTTGGCAGAAATTGTAATAACGATATTGATTTATTTATGTTGGCAAGTGCTTTATCATAATGCTTTTGATCGGCTTCTAAAACACTCTTATTCAAATATGCAAATCCATTGGTGCCTTCCAGAAAAATAGCCGTATTAAAATCGTGCAAAGCATTTGTAGTATCATTTAATAAACAATAAATATATCCACGGGCTACATAAAAATCGGTATTGGTTACATTATAATTTAATGCTTTATTGATATCAGTCAATGCATTATAATAATCTTTAAAATCTAATTTAAGCAGACATCTTTTATAATACGCCATGCTAAACCCAGGGTGAAAATAAATTGTAGATGAAAAATCATTGTAAGCACCAACTTTATCGCCAAGTTCGTGTTTGGCAATCCCCCTTAAATAATACGCCAGATGATTATCCGGATTTGTTTCAAGCTCCTGATTGAAATATTTAATAGCCCCTGTAAAGTTGTTTATTGCTAACTCTTCCTGCCCTTTTTTAATTAGATTATCTTTAAGAAATTGTGCTTTTGTAGAAGCTGTTAGCAATAATAATAGGATTAAAAAAGTAGTAATTAATGTAGATTTATAGCTATACATTTAGATTTTGTTGATTGCTTAAATTGAGCTTTCTTTTTATTTTTTTAATGATACATTAACTTATATGTATTAAATATTATTGTTTTAAGATTCATAATTAATACAATTATTATAATAAGTTAACATTTACGAATAGAATTCATAAAGTAAATATTATCAATTAATAGATATGTTTAGGATTTATTTGTTGAATTCAGTTTTATCTACAAAAGTAAAAAGTAAGATTATTATAAACAAGAAACGTCGTTATTGATAATGGAGTAAAGCAATCTCATTCAACACATAAAGAATAGATTATTTCGTCGTACCTCAATGCATTGAAGAAGTTTTTCTTCAAAAATTATTTGTCGTAGTCGACTTATTTTATTATTATTTTTAATTATTTTAAGATAATATTATGTTCAAAAAAAATGATAATATATTTCATGCTATTTATATTTAATCATATAAAGATAAGCATTATTTCGACATTGAATATGATTTTTTTTGAGAGTGTTGAGAACGACCGGAGCAGTATTGAGAACGTCAGGAGGAGCTGCTAGAACGTCAAGCGAAGCTGCTAGAACGCCAAGTGAAGCTGCTAGAACGCCAAGCGGAGCTGCTAGAATGCCATTTAAAGCATTGGACATGATATTATAAGCATTGAAAAAGACTTTTGAAGCATCTAAATAATCGGTATTATCTTTGAAAGGGAATTGATGCTTGAAAAGCTAATTTTAACTTTCATAATGTACTTTACTTTTAATTTACTACTATATTGGTTAATCACCTTAAAGTGAAAAATAAGTAAAGTTTTAATGATAAGTGTTAGTTATGGTTTTATTTCAATTAAAAAGACTTTCATTTATAAATATCAAAATAATAACTAATTTAGCGACTTCAAAAGCGTAAACAATTTTACTATATGAAAAGGAGTCAGAAACATTATTGGATAATACTAACTTTTATTTGCTTATATAATATAAGTAATTGTCAGAATCCGTTGATATCTCATATCTTTGCAGCAGATCCTTCGGCTCATGTATGGCAAAATGATACCAATACTTTATGGCTTTATACTTCTCATGATGTTCCTGGCACTAATCATCATGCAACTATGTCGGATTATCATGTTTTTTCAACTAAAGATATGATTAACTGGATAGACTACGGTAGAGTGCTTTCGATAGAAGATGTTAAATGGGGCGTAAGTTATGCCTGGGCTCCTGATGCAGTTTGCCGCCATGGGAAATATTATCTTGTGTTTTGTATGTATGAAAAGAATACAGGGAAATACCGTACAGGTCTTGCAATTAGTGATGTACCGCAGGGTCCTTTTAAAGATATTGGTTATATAAAAGGTGTTGACTTAGGACAAGATCCTTGTGTTTTTACTGATGATGATAATACACCTTATCTCTATTGGGGAGCGGGTGGACATTGCTATGCAGCTCAATTAGCGGATGATCTAAAATCAATCATAATTAAGACCAAAACAGAGTTGACTTCTCAACTTACAAATGTCTTTGAAGGTCCTTGGGTACATAAATATAATCATAAATATTATTTATCATATCCCGGACTTAATGATAATAAATGGCCCGAAGAAATGGTTTATGCAATTTCAGAAAAACCTTTAGGTCCATATAAGTATATGGGTAAATACATATCAGTATTTAAAGGTTGTTCAGGTACTAATCACGGTTCAATATGCAAATATAAAGATAACTGGATTGCATTATATCATAGCGCATGGGTATCGGGAGGCAAAAGTGAAGTGAGAAACCTGATGGCAAATTATCTTTATTATAATGCAGATGGAACTATTAAACCCGTTCTTACTGATACTTTAGGTATCACTAATGGGGTTCTTACAAAGAGTATTATATTGCTTGAAGCAGAAAATGCAATGGCTTCGGGTGGTAAACTAGAAGGAACAAAAGTAGAATCAAGTATTAAGGGTTATTCATGTAAAGGATATGTAACAGGCTTTAAATACAGGCCTGATTATGTAGAAGTATTAGTACAGGTTGCAAAAGATATGGATGCTGATTTAAAGATAAGATTAAGTTCAGATTCTGATTTTTATGCTGACATTCTTGTGGGAGTTACCATGTTAGCTGGTTGGGAAGGTTTAAAAATACATAAAACTATTGGTTGGGAAGAAATTGATTTCGGTAAAGTTCGATTAAAAGAAGGTGATAATAAAATACGTTTTACTTCTCATGATTATAATATTAAAATAGATTACTTTAAACTAGAACCAATTATTCCATAAAGATATATTTCTTTTCTCCATTCTTAAACAGCTATTAAATCTGATAGTATAATATTAACTACTTTCTGATAGTGTTTATGTTGCACATCTTAACATGAACTTAATTTAACTTAAAATGTTAATCTTTATATTAATGAATCTGTACTCTTGTGTTGAACCTTATATTTCTATTGTATTGAAATTATATAATGAACCTAAGTACAGAATAACCGATTCTATTAATGTGCCTTTAGCACTATATTGTGGGAGGTAAACTAATATTATGAACACGTGAAAACAATATATATTAAAACTATATGCTTAATAAGTGTATTCTGTTTATTATTTGGAATTGATGCATCATCACAGATAGTGAGGTATGTAACTCCTTCTGGTGCCGGAGCTCAAAATGGCACTTCATGGACAAATGCTTATAATGAAACTCAATTGCAAACTGCTATTAATCAATCTGGAGTTAATCAGGTGTGGGTTGCTGCTGGTACTTACCGACCTTATGTTGAAGTAGGGGGTAGTGGAACTCGTTACAGAACTTTCCAGATGAAAGATGGAGTAAGTATTTATGGAGGTTTTATTGGAAATGAAACTCTTCTTAGCCAACGTAACTGGACTTCTAACTTAACAATTCTAAGTGGCGATTTAAATGGTAACGACCTAATATCAGGGAGTGGTGCTACCTTATCTATAAGTAATAATGGTGAAAATTCATATCATGTTTTCTATCATCCTTCATCTTTAGGCTTAACAAATGCTGCCGTTCTGGATGGATTTATTATTAAGGGAGGTAATGCTAACAACACTTTTTATCCGCCTTCTTATGGAGGTGGTATGTTTAATGAAGCTTGCTCACCTACATTAAATAACGTTAGTATTATGTACAGTTTTGCTACTGATGGTGGGGGAGGGCTATTTAATATTCAATCAAGTCCGATATTAAATAATGTATTTATATCAAATAATCTTACTACAACAGGCTTGGGTGCTGGTATGTATAATTATGCTTCATCTCCTCAAGTAACAAATGGTCTCATCACTAATAACTATTCTAATAATAATGGTGGGGGTGTATATAATTCTAATAATTCTTTTATTAAACTAACAAATGTTACTATAGCTAATAATTTTTCTACACAGAATGGAGGTGGTGTTTATAATAATTCTTCTATAAGTACTCTCAACAACTGCATTATTTGGGGTAATTCTTCTTCTTTAGCTAATGCTGGGAGTCAGATTTATTTAAGTAATGGTATTGCTACTCTTAATTACACATGTTATTCTAATTCAAGTGGTGATTTAAAGAATGTGGGAGGCTCATTTAGTACTTCTAACTATAATATTACTACAAATCCTCAATTTGTGAATGCTTTGAGTAATGATTTTCGTGTGTTAGGAAGTTCACCTTGTTGTGATGCTGGTTTGGATTCTTATAATACTCTTTTGACTGATATAAGAGGATTTACCTTTGGAAGGAAGCTTTATAAATACAATGCAAATATAACTGGAACTATTGATATGGGGGCTTATGAATATAAATTTGGAAGCGATCCTTACGGGACTTGTATTAATCCAACTTCTGGTGGCACTATTGCTGCTGATCAATCTATTTGCACAGGCAATACTTCTTCAATGATTAATAGTACTTCACTTCCTTCAGGTAATACAGAGCCTCTTGAATACAAATGGCAAGCCTCTACTACGAGTGCTTCAAGTGGTTTTACTGATATTGCATTAAGTAATACTGCTTCGTTTTCTCCTGGAGTTTTAAGTTCATCTACTTGGTACAAACGCTTGTCACGTGTTCTGTGTAAAAGCGATTGGACAGGTGCAGCTGAATCTAATGTAGTTAAGATTACTGTATTTCCTTTTCCTACTGCGGGTATTACTAATAATACAGGAACTTCAGTTCTTACATGTAGTACAACTACTATCAGTTTAACTGCTACTGGAGGTACTTCTTATCAATGGGATGACAATTCAACCAATGCGAATCGTACTATAAATGCTTCAGGAACTTATTCTGTTGCTGTTACGGCTAATGGCTGCACCTCAAATGCTAACATAACTATTACTTCTAATACAACTCCACCTACCATATCAGTTACTCATACTGATGCAAGTTGTAATGGAGTTTCAGATGGTTCTATTAATCTTTCAGTTTCCGGCACAGGACCTTTTTCTTATAATTGGGTTAATTCAAAGCCTTGTTTAGGTAATACTGATTGTAGTTTTATTGGTGCCGGTGCTTATTGTTCTACAGGCAATTGTCATGGTATCACCAAAGATCTTTCTAATCTCCCTGCTGATTTATATACTGTAATTGTTACTGGTTCTAATGGCTGCACTTCAGCTACAAGTCAGTTAATAACTGAGCCTCCATTGCCTACAGCAAGTATTACAAGTAATAATTCACCTGTTTGTTCGGGTACTAATGCTGTTTTTACCTTATCAGGAACTAATGGTGCTACTGTTAATTATACTATTAATAGTGGAACTAATAATACTATAACTTTAACAGGAGGAACTGCTACTATAACTCTAAATAATGTAAGTACAAATCAAAACTTAAACTTAGTTTCAGTTACCTTTGGAGGTTGTTCTCAAAATCTGACTGCCTCATCTGTTATTAATGTAAATCAAACTCCTACGGCTAGTATTATTTCAAATAACACTCCATTATGTGTTGGTGGCAATGCAAGTTTTACTTTGACAGGAACAACTGGTTCTACTCTTACTTACAATATAAATGGAGGTCCAAATCAAACGCATACTTTCGCTTCATCTACATTTAATGTTACTGTTAATAATATAAGTGTTGATCAGAAATTAAATCTTGTATTCATTACAAATGGTACTTGTTCACAGAGTTTAAATACTACTTCAACAGTATTTCTAAATCCCGATCCTATAATTACAGGCTTTCCTAACGATGGATATAATGTGCATTGTGGTGATACTGTTCAGTATTGTACTCCGCTTGTTAATGGGCATTTATATTCGTGGAGTGCCTTTGGAAATGTTAGTTATCCATTACCTCAATATCACAATTGTATAAAAGATATTTTCATTAATCCTTGTGGAGTTTATGGTGAATGGACTATAAGTGTTACTGAAACTGACCCTATTACAGGTTGTTCTACAACGGCTAAGAAGAATATTCTTATTCAAACACCTTAATGATGTTTTATTTTGTGTCATTGATATAAATATAATAGTAAAATATCTTATAAAAAGAATCCCCGTTAATGTTATGTTAGCGGGGATTCTTTTTATAGATAAATGAACAGCAGTTTATATTTTTGTTTATTTCTTATGTCTTATTCCTTTACAAATTTAGAAACTATTGTTTTATTTTCATTCAAAACTTTTACAATATACATTCCTTTGGCAAGACTGTTGATATTAAGTTCTGTTTTTTCTTGTTTAATTTGTTGCTGAATTAATAACAGTCCTTGAATATCATAAATAAAGACAGTATTATTTTGTAAAGCTGATAGATTATTAAAATCTATAGTTAGTTTTTCTTTAGCAGGATTGGGAT
>CAIWDQ010000415.1 GCA_903911455.1 uncultured bacterium | reverse complement strand
TATCATTAATAAAAAAATCATACTAAAAATAAAACAATTAATAATTAAAATAATAAAAACGACAATGAAACAAATTAACAGTAAACTTATTGCTATGATGATAGTTGCAATAGTAATGATTGGGTATAATGTATATGCTCAGGTGAAGAAGGCTGATAAATATACTACTATCAAAATTAAAACTTCGGCTATGTGCGATATGTGTAAGGAAACTATTGAGAAGGTGTTAGCTTATGAAAAGGGTGTAAAGAGTTCGGAACTTGATGTGGATACTAAAGTTTGCACCGTAAAGTATGATGCTACTAAAACAACTCCTGAGAAAATTAAATTAGCTATTAGTAAAGCTGGTTATGATGCTGATGAAGTGCTGGCTGACCCTAAGGCTTACGCAAAATTATCTCCATGTTGTAAGAAAGATGGTAAGAAACACTAAAATCATCTTATCTTAAAATAAAAAAGTCCGTTAGACAATGGTTTAACGGACTTTTTTTATGTAATTATGTCTTTATAATTCTTCTGGCAAAGGATTTATATGTATAATCCTATCTGTTGTAGAAAGTAGTTAAAACATAAATCTATTTCAAAGTGCAGCTAGGCTTAGATTTTACATATAGTATCATTATACTTAACCTATCCATCTTTCAACATTGATGAACCAACAATATTAAAACAATTCTTACAGGTTTTATTATCCTTTTTATGTTTATATGTAAAAAGTATTACTTTTTTATTACCATATTACTTTTTCTTTAGATAATTTAAAGGATTAATTGAACCAATTCCATTGTTTAAATTATCAAAAACAGTTGAAAGATCATAAATATTAACAGCACCATCACCATTTAAATCTTCAATTACGTAACCAATGATAGCATATGGGTCATTTAGATAATCAAATACATCTGAAAGATCATAAATATTTATTATTCCATCCTGATTAACATCTCCAGTGTAGATTGCATAAACACCAGTCATTAACTTATTGGTATTGTCTCCCATAGTTTTACTATAGGATGTAGTAAAATCATAATTAATACTATCTGATAAGAATGAAACGGGCTTTGCACTCCATGTTTCAACAGAATTCCTATGACGAACAACAATATAATTAGAGTCAATAGCAGTTGCTCTTATTAAAGCACTTATAAATCCATTCGTTCTTAAGCCACTAGTACAAGTGTCAGTAATATTATAAGGGAAGTTCTTTTGTGCAATACCTATTGTGATAATATCAGTAGTATCTCCACCAAAATGATCACCAACTTCATCCTGAACTTTATTCATAGATGAGATAGATTGATTATAAAGTGCCTCAAGCCATAACTTTACAACAAGTTTTTTTGTAACTTTAATATCAAATGATCTTATTGAACCATCACCACAAGTATTATGTCCTTTAACTGTTATTGAACCATTAGCTGCATTATTACCAGCATTTAAAACGATAATATTTGTAGTACTTGTTCCTGTAAAACCAGTTGGAATCGTCCAAATGTAAGATGAAGCATTATTAATTTGAGGTACTGAATAATTAAGATTACTTTGATTTTTATCAACAAATATTGGTCCTGTAATTAGATTAGCATAATCAGGTAAAGGACTTACTGTAACTAATACTGTATCTTTATTTGATATCCCAGATTGAGAATGAGTTGCTGTGAGTATGTATGTTGTTGTTGTAGATGCACTATCAATCGGGTTACTTACACTTGAAGAGCTTAATCCTGTAGTCGGACTCCATGAATATGACAAACCATTTACTGAAGAAGACCCTAATTGCACTGTTGTTCCTTTGCATATTGTTTTATCTGTTCCTGCATTAGCTGTTACAAGTCCGTTTATCCTTATGTTATCTATATATAGGGTATTACCATAGTCATTTATGTTCTGAAAAGATATTATAACTGAGTTTCCTATAAATGAATTCAAACTAATTGAATCAGTTCTCCAGTTGCTTGCAAGTGGTGTGAAGTAGTTTGTAGAACTTACTGTTGATAAGTTAGAACCTCCTTTATAATAAACTCTCGTGAAACTATTTCCACAGTCAGTTGATATCTTTACAACTAATGAATCAGAATATGAAGCACCATAAAATGCATAGGCGATATCAAACAACAAATATGCTGAAGAATATCCTGCAATGTTTATAGCTGAACTTCTAATTTCATCTTTTTTACCTGGTGTATTGATATCATAATTATCATATAAAAGACTATTTGAACTGTTGCCATAACCCCCAACACCATTTGCCTGAGTCCACACTTGTCCGTCGTTGCCATCATCTATTAATGTCCATCTAGATGGAGGAAAACTACCTTCAAACCCTTCAACAAAGGGAAGACTTAGACCTTGGGTAGAGATATAATTACTTTGTGTAAGGCTTGCATTGTTCGTTCCATCACTTACCGAAAGTGAAACAGGATAAGTGCCTACATTATGGTATGATACTGACGGATTTTGAGCAGTTGATGTACTCGGAGTTCCTCCTGTGAATGTCCATAATCTTGAAGTTACATTTCCTGTAGAGATATCACTAAAATGCGCAATTGTATCAGGACAAAGATTACTCCTATCTACAGTAAAAGCAACCGTTAATGGCCTTAAACTATTTAATGGTGCTTCCCACATTCCTCTTCCATATACTGAAACTCTTAAAGCTGTATTTGCTGTGCCGTCGTTATATATTGAAAGATCATTTAACGTAGGTCGCGAAGGCAAACTTGTGTTATATATTGTCCATGACACATCTGCCGAACGCTTATAATACACACTATTATTACTACCTATAAATACAATCTCATTTGATGAGAAATATTCATCTGAAACGATACCTATATGGTTTACTGATGGCAAATTGTAGGTTATATCTGTCCATGTAGAACCATTATTTGCTGATCGGTAAACCTTAGTATTACATGTAATATATAATACACTAGAATTTGATTTAATAGATGTAATATTTGCAAGTGAATTTGTAGAATTTGGAAGAGAATACATTGTAAAAGTTGGCGTTACACTCAATGCATTAGTGCTTACATATATCTTTGAATCATTAGTTATAACATAAAGCCTGTTAGAGTCTGCCATTGAAGAATGAACTGCCATTACTTTCTTATTTAAAGTATATATTTTAGTCCATGATGGTGTTCCTGCTGATAAATTTGTAGTTCGATAAACATTCGAATCGCATGCAAAACCCAGATCTATATTTGTTCTGTTAAAAGCCAGGTTTGTAACATTACCACCCGGGAATCCATAGGTAGCATCACTACCTATAACTGTTCTTCTGTTCTTAGTATTTAGATAATATACCATTGTACTTGATGGTCTGTAATCAAAAACACAATTATTCCCCCAATCTCCTCCCCTATTTGTAAACCATCCTGAAGATGTTGAATATAGTTCTCCGTTATCTTGTGTCCCAATACTTATCATGTCCTTTCGAGTTGGGCTACAGTTGCCATGATAAATCTCATACCCAAACATACCATCGCTTTTTGGTGTCCAACTCACTCCGGCGTCAGTACTAAGCCACACTCCTCCATCATTCATGTTCCATAACTGATTATTATTGTATGGTGATGTAATTATCTGGTGCATGTCTGTATGTACTTTCTCCCACCAGTTAGTTAGTTGAGTCCATGTTGCACCTCCATCTGTTGATTTCCAAACACAATGAGCTACTATGTATAATATGTTTGCATTTACTCTGTCTGCACCTATCGCAAAGTTATAATCTCCTTGTCCTACGTCTGTCGAAAGGTTCGTATAGTATGTTGTATAAGGCGTTCCACTAGTTTTTACAATCGAAAAGGATGTTCCACCATTCGTTGATTTATATATCATACCTCCACTTCCCACCATACCAAGATAAACTACATTTGAATCAGCGGGAGTTACTGCTATACGACAGCCACCTCCAGTTGTAATGCCTGATGGTAATATTATCCCTGAATTAATTTGTGTCCAGGTGTCGCCGAAGTCATTTGACCGGTAGAAAGCTGTATCTGTTGTTGATGCAAATAAGGTACGTGAGTTCGTTGCTGCCTTTCGTTGAAGGTCATCAAAGGAACGACTGACTGATTTTAATGTCCAAGTACTTCCACCGTCAATTGTTTTATAGATTCCCGCATTTGTGGCAGCTACAATTATATTATGATTGTTCGGATCCATTATCATTTCAACGATCATCACACTATTTAAACTCGTTTGTGTGAATGTTTGACCTCCATTTATTGATTTCCAGACTCCGGTTCCATTATAATAATAATCATGATCACCTGTGCCGAGATAAATTATTTGATCGTTAGTAAAATCTACACATACTGAAGCTAATCTTTGATATGGCATAAAGTCGGTTCCGGGTGCAACGCTCCAGTTATTACCTCCGTCGCTGGTAATAAATAGTCCGCCTCTGGCACTTATTGCATACATCTTAAGACTATTAGTCGGGTGAAACTTCATCTGACTTACTCTGCTGATGCCATGTATTTGTCCGCTGACATTTGTAGGAAATTTAGCCGGTGCTATTGCATTCCAGCTAGTTGATTGTGCTTGCAACATATTTATACTTACTACGATGAAGCTTATTAATAAAAGTATTGTTCTTTTCATTTGTTATATGCTTTTAATCGTTCGTTTATTTATGTTGATTTTTAATCTCTTCCTGTTGTTTCGTCCATATTGCAGCGCGTTCTGCATCTGTTAGAATCCGACCATCCTCTTGTACGAAAGGTTTCATTTCTCTTATCCAGTTTTCGAACCTTTTTACCTGATATTTTAGCAATGCATATTGATTCAACTCTTCCTGAGTCAGCGATTTTAGATATTCTTCATCAGCATCATTATCTTCTTTATCTTTTTCTTTTATTTGTGAGTCGTCTTCATCTTTTGGTTTCTTATGAAACTTAAAATAAGTATCAAAAGCTTTAATTGCCTCATAATAATTGGCCTGTGGATTATCTATCATGTTAATCCAAGCTGGTACTTTGCTATAATCCGGCATCGAATCTACATTTTTCTGAGCAGTTACTTTTATGCTCAACATCAATAAGGCTATTGAAAAGAGAAGATATATATTGTGTTTTGTTTTCATAATTATAATGAATTATTTTAGGATGTAAAGATAACAATTTTTTATATATTTTGATATTAATTTTTCTTATTTTATAAAAAAAAGAAGGACCGTTGTGTAACAGTCCTTCTTAAAAACAAAAATTATGAAAGTCAAATTATTAATTTGACATAAATACGTTGCAAAGATACTTCTTTTTTATAAATAATTAGTTTTATTAAAAAGAAAAATCTTTTTTATTTCAATTATACTCTTAGTGTCTTCTTCTTTTGTGTTTCTTTCCGCCGCCACCTTCACCAAATAAATAGCCAACTGATATTCCGATTACACCATTTTTCAATGAGCTAGCTTCAACAGCTGAAGTGCTTAGATTAACCAGACCTAATCCGTATTGAAGTTTTAAAAAGAAATTTTCATATTCAATTCCTGCACCAAAATTCAATCCAAAGTCAAAGCCTTTCATATCTGCGGTAGTACTATCCGAACCATAATTAATACTATGTGTAGTATCTTGTATTTGATCCTGGAATCCAGTAATAGAAGTTACACTATGTTGAGTTACACTTCCACCAATTCCAAAAGCAAGATAAGGTCCGGCAAACAATTCTAGTTTTGCGCCATTAAGATCCACCTTATACAAAAAGTTAATTGGGATCTCGAGATAAAGTGGCGTCACTTTTACAGTACCTACAGTTGATGTGGTGATTCCACCAAAGGTATTTGTATTAACAAATCCCATATTTGTACCTTTGCCGCTTAATCCTAAACCAGCTTCCAGATACATATCACCACTAAAGTTGTATTGCATAAGCCCACCCAGATTAAAGGAGGTAACACTTCCCATTGTTTGACCGCTTGGTAGAGTTCCCATCGACATGTTTGCAATATTTAAACCTACTTTTCCACCAAAAGTAATTTGTGCTCTTGTTTGTGTTGCAATAAGCAACATCAATACGATAGCTAATAAACTGATAATCTTTTTCATTGTTATTATTTTAATTAATATGTTATTTTGTTTTGTTTTTATTTTATTATTTTGAATAAGTTAAAACTTAAGTTTAAAATGATAAAAAGTGTTGAAGACATTTTGCGACACTTCTCTTTTAATTATTTCAATAAAAATTATAAAAACACTCCTTATTATTATATAAAGATGAATATTTTTTATTGATATTTTAAGATTTCTAAGCTATTTATGAATATCTATAAAAGAAAAATCAATCTTTAGCGTCTTCTTCTTCTATGAGTTTTCTTTGAGCTGTCTTCGCCCCACATATAACCTACTGATAAACCTATGCAAGAGTTCTTAAACGAAGAATTTGCATCCGAAGAAGGGCTTAAGTTTGTTAACCCAAAACCATATTGAACTCTAATGAAGAATCTACTCAACTCGGCACCTACACCTACGTTTAATCCAAAGTCGAATGATTTCATGTTTGCAGTAGAATCTGATCCATATATAATACTATTGTCTGAAGTTGTTGCCGACATCCCTGATAAAGTAACTGCTGAAGATACTTTTCCTCCAAGACCGAATCCAAGATAAGGTCCTGCAAATAAATGTAAGTAAGCACCTTCTGCCAAATCTACTTTGTACAAGAAATTAATTGGAATTTCTAAGTATTGTGGCTTAATTTTCGAATCAATAAGCATTGTTGAAGCATCTCCCATTGAAACTTCGCTTCCTTTAGTGCTTAAACCTATTCCTGCTTCTAAAAACATGTTGTTTTGCAGATAATAATTCACTACGCCACCTACCTGATAGCCTGTAACGCTTTTAATAGTCATTCCCGTTGAGGTTGCATACGAGAAACTTGCAATGTTAAGTCCTGATTTCAAGCCCCACGACCATTGTGCATTCGATTGTGTGGCAATCGAAAGCAATAATACTAATGTAAATAGAGTGATAATTTTTTTCATTGTTAATTTGATTTAAATTTATAATAT
>CAIWDQ010000414.1 GCA_903911455.1 uncultured bacterium | reverse complement strand
GTTGAGTAATTTTTACTACTTTTGTAATAATTAATAAATACTAATATTTTAAAGTTATGAAAATAAAATCTTTTATCTTAACAATCGCATTACTATTTACTTTCTATATTAGTTTTTCTCAAACAAAAAGTAAAACTCCACAAAAGAAGGTCATTCATAAGAATACTAGAGTAAATGCTATTGAAGATTTATTTTTTGGTATGCCAGAAGATTCAGTATTATTTTATATGAATGGTTCAGGTGTATTCAAAATAGGGAATTATGCATATTCAATTCGTTGTAATTATAATCAATCTAGATTACTTTCAAGTATTAGTCTTACACAACTTACACAATTATTTGCAGATTCATATGATACAGATTTGAAAGAAATTCATAATGATTTACTATCAACTTTGAATATGAAATATGGTAATCCTACTAAAAAATATGGCTATCCAAGCTATGAAAAACTTCTTAGTATTAATACAATGTCAACGGCTACAAATACATGGGAATTAATAGATAAAACTATTGAAATTGGAGTTGAAGAATATAATTCATCAAATTATGTCTGGTTATCAATAAAACCAAACTAATTAATTAAACAATTCACTTAAAAATAAATTTAGACTCAAAAAAATAACAATTTAATTTTAATATAATGAATAAATATATTCTTTCAGTTTTAGGACTTATACTTTTTTTAAGTTGCAACGATAATAACAAGAAAATTGAAGATAAAAATGAGCAAACCACAAAAAAAGAAATTACAAATTTAAAACAAAAAGAATTTATTAAAAAGAAATCAGAACTATTTTTCAATAATATTCTTAAATCAACAAATTCTGCATTAACTACTATGTTTAATGAGAAAACAGATAAATTAACAAAAGATTTTTTAAAAGACATTAATAACACTTTAACAGATTGGACTGGTAAAGTTATATGTGTGATAGCTTGTGATGAAAGAGGTACAGTCATAGGAGGTAATGACAAAGCTAAAAAAATTCTTATTTTAGGTGTTGAAGGTGGAGAAGTTAAGTTTGAAGATAGTGAAGATAATTATTCTTTATATTTAGAACAAGCTCAAAGCAAAAAACAAAAAACTAAAGGTATTTATCCTAATAATCCTCTTTATAATAAAATAATAAACTTAAAAGAAGGACAAAAAATTAAATTTTCAGCAAAAGTTTTAAATTCACGAGAAGAAGGAATATATGGACCTAACGGAAAAGAATATCGTAAAGCAGATCATCAAGGAACAAATTTTGATGTTATATATACTGCAATAGAGATAATTCCAACAGAAGAATTAGAAAAATAAATCTGTTTATCAAACATATAAACTATTTGTAATGAATGATAAAACAGGCGTCTTAAACTTTATTAAGTTATAAAAGTAATTTAGTATTAACAATTAAAATCAAAATACATGGCTGGGAAAAATTTCAAAATTGATGATGATAAAGAAATTTTAAAAATTAATTCACCGAGAGTTTCAGTTGGTGGTCCATATGTTGTTGTTTATAAAGATATCATTGAGAGATGGGCAATTGTTGCTTTAGATTGGGAAAAGGAGCCTAGATTAGGAATAAGATGGTTTTGGGGTAATGCGGGCAACCCATTTTCAACTGGACATCCCACTTGGTTAATTATCCCACCAAAGTTAGTTATTTCTATTCTAAATGGGCTTCCAATAGAATTCCAATTTAGAAAAAGACTCGAAGATTATCTATGTGGTAAAGTTGATGGGAAAGAGTTAATACATTCAATTGAATAAATGAACTGTAAGTTTAATCTAATTATTATTCATCAACTTGTTATTTGAAGTATTTAGAAGTTGTTTAAAAAAACACGAACTTTCCAATTCATAAAAGTTAGTTAATCTCCAAATAATTAATTAGAAAACCCTGCATACACAAAATACGCAGGGGTTTTATTTTCTTTGTCTTATTTATATATAAATCCTTTAATTGTTAATTATTAATTATTAATTATTAATTCTCCCAAAAAACTGTCCTTTTTTTACCTCCCCGTTAGTGTTTCCTTTGCAGAAAAAAGGAAACATGAGCTATTCTCTTCTTACATATATTTACAATTCAGTTTGGTTCTTAGAAGAATCATCCCAGGACGGACTATATGAAATAGCCAGAAATTTCAGGAACGGCAACCTTGCCTCAATGGATTTCTCAGAAGAGAGAGCAAAACACAGAGCTTATGTGATATCGCTTACCTCCGATATAGCACTGGTAGATGAGAACGGTACAGAATCATTAAGTAATTCTTCTCTCGAACATTCAATCGCAGTGATACCTATCAGAGGAGCGATAACACTACAGGATCAGAGATGCGGCCCAATGGGTACTGTGACAATCGGACAATCCTTAATGGATGCCGCAGAAAATCCAAATATTGATTCAGTGATTCTTTCTATTGATTCACCAGGTGGCGAAGCTCATGCTATGTTTGATCTATCTAATAGTATAAACGAATTCAAACAAAAATGTAACAAACCAATTGTCGCCTTTGTTGGTTCCATGGCTGCCTCAGCAGCTTACGGAATCGCTGCTGCATGCCATAAGATAGTATGTAGTGATGAAAATTCAGTTGTTGGCAGTATCGGAAGCTATGTTACTATTCTTGACAAGAAGAAAAGCATGGAAGCAGATGGGATCTTCGCTGAAGATATCTATGCTGCCGATTCTTCAGAAAAGAATATTGATATCAAAGAAGCTTTGGAAGGCAACAAAAAACCAATACTGGCAACTTTAAAAAAGTACAACGACAGATTCAAATCTATCGTCACATCCGGAAGACCCGGGATTACTTCCTCAGAAACTACAGACCCCTTAAAAGGAGCCAGTATTTTTGCTGTCGATGCTTTGGGAATGCACCTCATTGATGAAATAGGAAACATGAGTGTAGCAAAGAAGCATTGCCTGGCAATGAGTCCTAAAAATTATTTATCAAATAATACAGATATGACAAAAATTTCATTTAAATCAACCATGTTAGCCATTGGCTCAATCTTCACTACAAAAGTAGATGGAGATGAAATCACAGAAGCAGAAGTGCTACAGTTAGAAACTACCTTGGGAGAACGTCAGCAAACGATTGACACTCTCAATACCACTATTTCAGAAAATGAAACTGAGATAAGTGGCTTGAACACAACAATTGCAAACTTAACCGAAAGCAATAAAGTGACATTAGCAGAAATGACAACCAAAAGAGATGTACTACAAGCTGAACTAAACCGCAGACCTGGTACAGCAGCTACCACCCCAATAGTTTCCACTGATCCAATCGCCGAAACAACAGTATATGTTGTTGACGAAATCAACGAAGAAGCTAAAAAATATCGCACACCCAAGATATAGCTCATTGCCTATTGCCTTAATTATTCATTCATAATTCATAATTCATAATTCATAATTCTTTCAAAAATGGATTTAACAAAACCTATTGACATCACCGCCATAAATAACACCTCGAAAATTTATGACCATCAGATTAGAACATTAAACATGCTGGATGCCATGAATGTTCTAAAGTTTTTCGGTCTGCGTACCGGCTTTAAAGAATCTGTAGACATCCACGAATTTCAGAACGCCTTCGGAAACTCTAAGAAATACACAGGAGTATTCACAGGTGGCATCGCCATTGGTGCAATCGTTCCACGTAATCTTAAGATCTTCCCTGTCGTTTATGAAATGATCGACGAACCTGAACGCTACAGAGCCACCTTCATCAATGATGTAGCTTGTGGTAAAATTTTAGAAACAACATCTTTTGAACTTTGGTTAGTTCAGAGAGGTATTGAAAACGCTTCAGAAGAATTGTACAATGTATTGTTTTCTGCTGTTCGCTCTGATGTTGTAACAGACACCGGAATTGAATTTTCTTTCAACGGTATTGAAACAATTCTTTTAGGAGATATCGCATCAACAAAAATATCTGAAGGAAACAAAAATTTGTACGATGCTGGAGCAGCTTTCACAGTAGGTAATATTGGTGAAAAGCTAAAAGCAATGTGGAGAAGTGCACATCAGACCATGAAAAACAAAGGAGGCATCATGTATATGTCGGTTTCAATGTCTGAAATGTATGATGATTGGTTCTTCACAACTCACGACAAATGGCCACAGGTTGACATGTACGGACAAACCCTTTTAGAAGGTTCAAACGGCATGGTTAAGTTTGTGAAGTTATCAAACATCAATAACCAACGTGTTATTCTAACTACCGAAGGAAACATTACCTATGGTACTGAATCCATCAATGACATGAAGAACTTACAAGCCTTCCAGTCAGGTAATCCATATGTATTTACAGCAACTATGAAATATACTTTTGGAATACAATTAGAAAGCGTTCACCAACGCAAACTGATAATCTCAAAGGTTTATGAAGCTGATAATATTTTATAATCTAATTGAATTCTTAAATTCTTGAATCTTTGAATAATCCCAGTCGTCATTGCGAGGAGGAACGACAAAGCAATCTCACTCCTTAATGACGGAATGATCTTTTAATTTTCTTTTGAATCTTTGAATTTTTGAATCCTTAAATTTCTTTAAACAATGAAAAAAGTCTTATCAAAATTTAAACTGCTGTCAATAATAGGATTATTATTGTTCAGCATCATCTTATCAGTGGTACTTGCCCCTGCTTTAGGTATCTCAACAGGATTGTTATTTGTCATTACAATAGTATTATTCTTCATTGCTTCTGTAGGCTTACCTGCAGGAGTACTTGGAGTAAATACCTTTGACCTGACAAAAACAACCTTAGAGAACCCTGGAGGATGTGCCACACAATGGTATTGGGCTTTCTGGGATGATGTGTTAACCTGGCCTGTTCTACCTGCTGCATCTACACTATTAACTGGTGACCCTGCATTAATGGCAGCTCTCACCGGACAATTCGTTATGAAATCTACTACCCGATTCTGGAAAGGCTACGGAACTCTTGATACTGTCAGTATTGAAGATGATTCTGTAGGTCCGATGGACTCCAAGAGTTTTAAGAATGTATTCAAATGCGAACACCCTGGGGTGAAAGCTTTATTGTCAGGATGGCTGAGAATGGTACAAAACAGAAGTCTTGTTATCATTGCTTCTGATAGTGCCGGAATCATGAGAGTAGTAGGTAATTCAAATTACGGTGCAAACTTGACAGAAGCAAAAGGAACAACAGGAGCAAAAGTTGAAGATGGTAATAAATCAACTATTTCTTTTGAAAGCTACAATGTATGCCCTGCTCCAAGTTACACCGGAACTGTTCCATTAACACCTGCTGTATAAGATGGCAAAGCAAAAAGTAATTAATTGGTTAGATAAATACGATGTAGTCGGGATAATACCCGGCTTCATCTATTTACCTGAAGCAGGTGAAATAGATATCAGCAAAGCCGACATTCCATTGGAAACGATGGATAAGATCTTCAATTCAAAATGCCCTTTCATTATATTAAAAGTAAACGCTGACGATTCAGCAGTAATAAACCCATAATCAAAAAACAATGAGAAAATTATTTTTTTTAATTTCAATAATCAGCTTCATGCTTCTTGGAAGCATTCAGAGCTTCGCCCAGAAACCCGTAAAGCTAAGTACTAATGAATACCAATTCATTTTTACAGGCGCTTCAGCAGATACAATCTCAACAGCATTGCACGACAGTGTTTTTCTTTTGCAGGTAGATATCAACAAAACAAGAGCAGTGTATTCAAACCACCAAACCAAGCTAAGTAAAGTAGGATCCACAGCAGTAGTAACCTATTATTTGTTAGGAAAGAATTTTAGTACCGACGTAAACTATGATACGTTAACGGCAGTAATCTTTAAAGGGACAGTCTCAGACACACTAATTAACTCAAAATTCTTTGTCAACAAAGGAAGTTACAACTACTTTCAATACAAAGCAGTCCTGACCTCCGGAAGATGTAAAATAGCCCAAATAAAAGCATACCTCAGAGAATAGCGAAAACTTTTTCTTCCTCATATATTTGTTTTAAATGGAAAAGCCTGATGTGAATCAGGCTTTTTTTGTTGTATTATTCACTCTTACAAGGAATTAAGATTCCCACTTTGAAGGGGGCTAGGGGGATGTTTTTGAAGTGCAGGGGGATGTATTTTTCTTTTTACATTTTCCATCATCAATTTTACATTATCTCAATACCGTCACACTACCATGATATTCCTTTTTATATCCACTTAGCTGGTTTGTGGCTTTAATAATATAATAGTATGTCCCATCAGCAAGGTCTTTGCCTTTGCATTTGCCATCCCAATTGTTTTTATAATTTACATCTTTATAAACCATTATTCCCCATCTGTCATATACTTGCAAATCTATATTCCAACTTAGTGTATTTTGAATTACAAAATAATCATTATAGTTATCTCCATTTGGTGTAAAAACATTTGGTATAATAAAACAAGAATCAGTATAACTTATATTTATTGAATCTGAAACTGTAATATTATATTCTTTAATATAAGCAGTAACTTTATACTTGCCGGGTTGTGTGGCTAAATATGTACTGTTAGTACTCCCATCCTGCCATATGTAAGTAGCCCCTTGCAAGCTTGCATTAAGCAATAATGCTTCCCCCTGACACAAAGTAGTATCGTTACCTAAATTTAGGTTATATGCACATTCACATACTGAAACATCATCTACATAAATATATGTAATCCCTTCTACACCTAGGGGCCAATAAATAATATTATCAAAATTACCAATTGTTAAATATTTTTCGCCACCATTTGCTTTAAAACTATTTGATATCTCAAACCAGCTAACAGTATCAATATTATAAATACTATTTTGAACTTTTATGCCATTATTTAAAAGTGGAACTACAGTATCCTTAATAGAGTCTTTTGTAAAAAGTGTGCCTACAGAATCTAAAAAAATATAAGCAGTAGGAATCCAATTATATGAATATTGAGTAAGAGAGATATAAAATTTAGTACAATAACGTTTATTAACAATTAAGGTATCGCTTAATTTTGTTTTTATATATTCTCTATAATCAGGATCAGATATACCTCCTTCATAAATGCTTACACCTGCATATGCAACACCTGTATGTGCATATTGAAATCCAAATGCATTTGCAGGGACTGAAACATTTATAGGTGTTGTAGAACCACAAATATTAAAATATTCCGTACTAAAACCCCACCAATATTTACATTTATGCAATTCACCAGTCATTGATGGACAACTAAAATATTGTTCAAAAGACGGATTCTGAACTAGATTAGGTCCAATATTCTGACTTTTGGAATGAATTCCAAGTAGTAATAATAAAAAAATTAATATGGTTTTATTGTAATGCATTTGAATACAAAAATAAGTAAATCCTGCCACATAGACAGGATTTACTTAAAAAACTTGTATTATTTATTTAAAATAATTAGTTTGCCTGATGAAAATTTATCACCGTTCACTTTTATTACATAAAAATAGATACCCGATACTAAACTTTTCATTTATCTTTATCTTAATATCGTAACGCTACCATGATATTGTTTCTCAAAGCCACTTAGGTTGTTTTTTGCTACAATTATATAATAATAAACTCCATATGCTACATCTTTTCCATCCCAATTGTTTTGATAATTATTGTTTTGATAAACTATATTACCCCAACGATTATATACTTGTAAGTTAATATTCCAACTAATTGTATTTTGTATTACAAAGTAATCATTAACTCCATCTCCATTGGGAGTAAATATATTAGGTATTTTTAAACAATCTCCATCATAAGTTATATTTATTGAATCTGAAACTATAATATTATATTCTTTTATATATGCTGTAACTTTATACTTGCCGGGCTGTGTGGCTAAAAAAGTACTATTTGTACTCCCATCCTGCCAAATATAATTAGCGCCCTGCAAACTTGCATTAAGCAGTACTGCTTCACCCTGGCACAAAGTAGTATCATTCCCTAAGTTTATTTTATATGCACACTCACATACTGAAACATCATCTACATAAATATAAATGAAACCTGATTCACCTGATGGATAATTTATTGTAATATCAAAATTACCAATTGTTAAATATCTTTCCCCCCCATTTGCAATAAAACTGTTAGATATCTCAAACCAATTAATAGTATCAATATTAAAAATATTATTTTGAACTTTAATACCATTACTCAATATTGGAGTTAAAGCACTATCCTGAATTGAATCTTTTGTAAAAAGCATACCAATTGAATCTAAAAACAAATAATTATCTGGAGGATAATTACCATTTGCAAGAGAAATATAAAATTTAGTGCAATATCTTTGATTGGAAATTAATGAATCATTTAAACTTGTTTTTATTGCTTCTCTCCAATCATGATTAGTAGTTTGACTAGCATAATTAAAAAAACCAGCGTATGCATTACCCGAATGAGATAATTGAAATCCATCAAAATTTAATGGAACAGATATTTGATTATTTGATGAACAAGTATTAAAATAGTCTGTACTGAGACCCCACCAATATTTACAATAATTCAGTTGACCAAAAAATAAAGGACAACTATAAAATTGTTCAAAAGATGGATTTTGAACTAAATTAGTCCCAATTATCTGCTCCTTTGTATTTAAACTTAAGAGTAGTAGAATAAATAATATTATTTTTTTACAGTAATTCATTTGAATACAAAAATAAGTAAATCCTGTCACATAGACAGGATTTACTTAAAAAAGGTTGTATTATTTATTTAAAATTATTAATTTGCCTGATGAAAACTTATCACCATTAACCTTAATTACATAAAAATAGATACCCGATACTAAACTTTTAACATCTACTTTCTGTTCAACATTGGCTGTAGGAATAATTTTAGATAGTAATTTACTACCCATAACACTCCAAATTTCAACAACTCCTTCACCTATTATCGGCTGATCAAATATAATATTTATCATTTCTTTAGCAGGATTAGGATATAAATGTACTACATTAGGTTTAATTTCCTTTTTAGTATTTTGAGGAGCTAAAGCTGATTTTATATCCGAATTATCAGGATTAATATTAAGCATAACTCTGGCAGTATTTACAGCATCGCCATTTGAAGCAGGATCGAGATTTGCTATATCATTTAAGGTCCTTATCTGATCATCAGTTAAAGTATAATTGCCCTGTGCCCAGGTAGTAAGATAGATAGCATCAACAATAATTCGATTATGATTGATAGCATTTGTGTCGTTAATAAGCGATAATTCTGTTTTAGCAAATTCAATATTATTGTTATCCATAGCAATACGTGCATTTAACGAATGTGCAGCGTCCGACGATTGCATTGTATTAAAAAATGCCTGATACATATAATCGCTGGTATCTCCCATATTTAGTATGGTCGAATCGTCCAACATCATTCTGTAAACATATTCTTTTGTAATAAACTTGTTTTCGTTTTGCAAAGTATCAAAATCAATTTTATTTTTAACAATTTGTTCAATTGCTAATTTACGTTCTCTTGCTGTAGTTATATGACCATGAGGATTACTTGGACCCGTGGGTTGGCTGCAATAATTTGTATTAGTAGAATTTGAGACAATGTTCATTTGTTGTACACTATTTGGTATAGGTTTATTATCATTAAATCCATAATAATAATTAAAAGTTGAAGATAAAATCCCTGTTTCATTTGCTCTAAAATTAGTGTTAAGATCAGTCCATATATTAGCTGGATTAAAAACACTATCCATTCCCTGATCGCTTATCGTTGATCCTTTTTCAAATTGTAATCCATAATAATTTCTAAAGAAATTGTTGCATTCAAATTGAGTACCGGTTAAATTACCGGAGGTATATATGCCACTCCCCAATTGATCACTATAAGTGTTGTATATTGTTGATCCTAAAGTATGATAAATAGATATGCCTCTTAATGTTAAGCTTTGAGCACTTGTTAAATTATAAGCTGAATAATAATGAATATTATTATTTAAAACTGATATTTTATTGCAACCTTCAATATTAATACCATAAAATTTACTAGGGAAGGTACTATGATAAATAGAATAATAATTGCTTATATTATTATTTTGAATGCTTGTACTTTTAAAATCATTAGTACTGTAAAACCCATTAATATAAATACCCGTTTGTTGATTATTAATGATATTCGAATCAACCCTTACATTATATTTATTTAATGGAATTGGATTTTGAATACTAATACCAATATAAGGATTCATGGTTTTATCATCGGTTTGCATAATAGTATTTCTATGGACTATTGAACTTGCAATAGGCGATAGTAAACTTACACCCAAATAACCATCATAAAATGTATTATTATCCAGATTGTTAACATAGTTAAATGAGTGTATACCAGTCATACATTTAATAAAAGTATTCATATTAAGCCCATCACCACCAACAAATAAATAATGATTAGTAATTGTATCTGAATGCAATGCATAAATTGCTCCTTCATTATAAAAATTAAATCCTCTACCGTATAATAAACCATTAAAATAAGCTATATTGTAGAATTCATTATTAATAACGTTTATATCAGAATTTAAAGCAAAAATACCATATTGCATATTTGAGAAAGTATTTTTATACAACTGATCAGATGCATCACCAATAGTAAGACCATAAACATTATTACAATAAACACCAACAAGTGTCTTATTAAACGATAAAGGATTCAGTAAAGGGTGATCTTCTGTAAATAGGGTTTTAGTTATTGTCCCGGGATATGGGTTGAGAATTGCAGTGTTTAAACTATCATTAATGATCCTTATATTATAATAATTATTTGTAAAAATGGATTCATTAATTGTGAATTGAGCTCCATCTGTAAATACCAATCCATTAATAGCATCCGAGATATTTAAACTTTGGATATTGTTTACATTAGGAGCAGAATACATATATATCCCATCCCACATAATATTACAACCTGCACGTATATCAGTATTATTAGT
>CAIWDQ010000413.1 GCA_903911455.1 uncultured bacterium | reverse complement strand
TATTCTTTTTATAAAAGTTTATAAACAAAAGCAATTTAATTTAGTTGATGACAAAGCAAAAGTATTCTTAAACATATCAACAAATGCAATATAATCAAACAATTATTAATGTTAATTTTAATATCTTTAAACTGCTTTTGAAATATTTTGCAAACTTACCTAAAATTTAAGTACAAAAATAAAAGAAATAATTTTTTTTTATGCTTTTGTATTTATAAAAAGAGTAATTTTATCGGGTCAAATTTCTAATAAAAACTGTTATGGAAAAAATAAAGATAACACTTGAGAATATGGATAAAGTCTTCCCAGATGACTTTACTCCTGAGCAAATTGCAAAAGCAAAAACAATCTTTTTAAAAGATCTGTCAGAGAAAGCTCATAAATTTTATGGTGGCAAAGTCCAGACAATTCCTAAAGCACCTGTTTTAGGTTTTAACTGGTTTAATGTTTGGTATACTCCTGGTGTATCAAAGGTTTCAACTA
Organism: uncultured bacterium; assembly: GCA_903911455.1. Taxonomy (GTDB): domain Bacteria; phylum Bacteroidota; class Bacteroidia; order Bacteroidales; family JACABE01; genus JBAXLO01. The sequence goes on along the minus strand of CAIWDQ010000413.1, from coordinate 6,317 downwards.
ATATCAGGGATAATAATGATACTTCTTATGATCTGTCTAACCGTGGCAATCTTGTAGCTGTAGTTAGCGATTCAACAAGAGTATTAGGTGATGGTGACTGCACTCCATCTGGTGGTTTAGGTGTAATGGAAGGCAAAGCTTTCCTTATGAAATATCTTGGAGGAGTTGATGCTGTTGCATTATGTGTTGACAGCAAAGATGAAACAGGACAGAACAATCCTGATAAAATCATTGAGTTTGTAAAGATGGTACAGCATAGTTTTGGAGCTGTTAACCTAGAAGACATCTCACAACCTAACTGTTTTAAAGTATTAGATGTGCTTCGCGAAGAATGTGATATTCCTGTATGGCACGATGATGCTCAAGGAACTGCATGTGTTACTTTGGCAGGATTAATTAATGCATTAAAACTTACTAACCGTAAGATTGAAGATACTAAGATTGTACTTTATGGTGCTGGTGCTTCTAACACTACTATTGCAAGATTAATTATTGCAGATGGTGCAAAACCAGGTAATCTTGTTATGTTTGATTCTAAAGGTACTTTAAATAAAGACCGTAAAGATATTGAAGCTGATAAACGTTTTTATCGTAAATGGGAATTATGCTTAACCACAAATGCTGATAATGCTCAAACTATGGAAGAAGCAATGAAGGATGCTGACGTACTTATTTCATTGTCAACCCCTGGTCCATGCACTATTAAACCTGAATGGATCTCTATGATGGCTCCAAAGTCAATTGTGTTTGCATGTGCTAATCCTGTTCCAGAAATATATCCTTATGCTGCCAAAGAAGCAGGAGCATATATTGTTGCAACTGGCAGAGGTGATTTCCCTAATCAGGTTAATAATTCTATAGGATTCCCAGGTATTCTTAAAGGGGCTTTAATGGTAAGAGCTCGTAAGATTACTGATAATATGGCTATTGCTGCTGCACATTCATTAGCTGATTATGCTGAAAGACGTGGTATTAATATTGAAAATATTGTTCCTACAATGGATGAAGTAGGAGTATTTCCGCAGGAAGCAGCTGATGTTGCAATGCAAGCTATTAAAGATGGTGTTGCCAGGATTAATATTACCAAAGAAGAAGCATTTAGTCGTGCTCAAACTGATATTGAATACTCCCGTGGTCTTACTAAACAATTAGTTGACACTGGGTATATAGCTGAGCCACCACAGGAAATGCTTGAGGAATCATTGCAATGGGCAATTAGTCAGGTTAAGAAATAACACAAAACTAATCTCATATATATTAAAAGAGACTAACTTAACTGCTAGTCTCTTTTTTTATTGAATAGCATCTGATAAATAATTTTGAATTAAAATATATTCCATACTTTTGCATCTTAATAAATACACACATCATGAAAATAACTTTACGTAAGCTTACTATTATAATATTTTTATTAATTGCTATTCCTTTTATTACGCTTTCGCGAAATGTGGAGTCAATAAATACTGGATGGGAGTTTGTAAAATCAACAACTACAATTGATACTATAACTAATGTATTAGGTTGGAGTCAGGTAACAATTCCACATACCTGGAACAACATGGATGCACAATCAGGGAATGGCTTTTATGCTGGCACGGCTTGGTATCGCCGCAAACTGGATATAGGTAGTGATAGTATTAATAAAAGGTTTTATCTAAAGTTTGAAGGTGTTGGTCAGGTAGCTGATATTTATATTAATGGTAAGCTTGCCGGAAATCACAAAGGTTCTTATAGTGCATTTTGTTTTGATATTACACGTTTGGTAAAACATAAAGGAGATAATTGGCTTTATGTAAGAGTTAACAATGAAACGAATCCTGCCTTATTACCTGCTGAGAATTTTCTTTTCACAACTTTCGGTGGTATCTATCGCTCAGTTTCATTTATCACTACAGAAGATGTACATATTACTCTATTAGATAATGGTGCTACGGGAGTTTATATCCGCCAAAAGGATGTTTCGTCTGACTCTGCTACTATTAATATTGCAACAAAGATTGAAAACAATACTCATTTTACAAAAGATATTCAAATTAGAACTACTATTATTGATGTTAAAGGGATTAAAGTTAGTGAAACTACAAAACTATTTAGTGTTAATCCTGCAGGCATACGTTCTTATTTTAACGAACATAAGCTAATAAACCCTCACTTATGGAATGCAAAAGAGGATCCTTATTTATATAATGTAACTATAAGTTTGATTTATGAAGGAAAGGTAATTGATGAACTAAATCAGCCTTTAGGCGTAAGAACTTTTAGTATTGATAAACAAAAAGGCTTTATTTTGAATGGGAAACCTTATCGTTTGTATGGTGTAAGCCGACATCAGGAAAGGGAAGATTATGGTAATGCTTTAACTAACGAACAGCATCTGGAAGACATTAAACTTATTATGGAAGTTGGGGCTACATCAATTCGTTTTGCACATTATCAACAGTCAGATTATATCTATCATCTTTGCGATTCCTTAGGGATTGTTTGCTGGGCAGAGATTCCTTTTGTTGGTATCTGGACAGGTCAGGAAACTGAGAATGCCAAGCAGCAATTGGTTGAATTAATCAGACAAAACTTCAATCATCCATCTATTTATGTATGGGGATTGCACAATGAAGTTGGCAAACCTGATGGATTATTTTCAGGACAACTTACAGTTATCTTAAATGATGTTGCCAAGACTGAAGATCCCGACAGATATACAGTATCAGTTACAAATCAATGGTGGATCAAAGATCATCCTGTGCATTTCCATGCCGATTTGCAAGCATGTAATCAATATAGTGGTTGGTATGGAGGAAAGGCCGAAGAATTAGATAAGTTTATTAATAATTGGTATAAATCTACACCTGATATTCCTATTTGTATTTCGGAGTACGGTGCTGAAGGTAACCCTGTTCACCAAACTGCTGACATGACTCCACCAGCTCCTCTGGGTAAGTTCTTTCCTGAGACTTATCAAACTTATTATCATGAAAAAACATGGGCTATTTTAGATAAACATCCTGAGGTTTGGGCTTCTTATATCTGGAATATGTTTGATTTTGTATGCCCTTTGTGGGATAGAGGAAGTATGAAAGGCCGCAATCAGAAAGGCTTGATCACTTATGACAGAAAGCTTAAAAAAGATTGTTTTTATTGGTACAAAGCTAACTGGAGTAAAGAACCTGTGCTGTACATTACCGGTAGACGTTTTAATGAAAGAGATAGTTTGAATGATAATTTTACTGTTTATTGTAATTTTGATAAACCTACTTTGGAAGTTAATGGTAAGAAATTAGAAACAGTTTCATCAGGATTAACTCCAGTGCATTATGTTTGGAATAATGTTAAGCTTCGCAAAGGGAAAAATAAAATTAAAACTTATGCCAAACTAAATGGTAAGATTATTACTGATAGCTATGAAATTGAAGTTAGGTAAATCAAAATATTATTTAATTTATCAGAAATATATACTACTTTTGCAAATCAAATATTAATTAAAAAATCAAATAATTTATATCCTAATTTTTAAAAAAAGTGCGGAGTCAACACTTAAAACACTGACAACATAATAATGAAAAAAGTTACTATTATTCTTACAATTATAATTGCGATGGCAATTAATGCAAAAGCCCAATGGACTATTCAGACAAGTGGAAAAACTAATGATTTTTATTCAGTATATTTTACTGATGCTAATACAGGTTATGTAGTAGGCGATGATGATGGAATGGGAAGTGGAGGTATGATTTTGAAAACTACAAATGGAGGTACTACATGGACACCACAGGTTAGTAATACTTATTCTATATTAAATTCGGTTCATTTTACGGATGCTAATACCGGATATATTACAGGTGGTTCGGGCTTAATTCTAAAAACAATCAATGGTGGAACTTTATGGTCGCCTTTAACAAGTGGTGTAACAGGTAATCTAAAATCAATATGTTTTACAAGTGCTACAACCGCATACGTAGTAGGTAGTGGTGGTATAATTATTAAAACAACTAATTCAGGAAGTACCTGGACAGCACAAACAAGTGGTAGAACAAATTTATTGAAATCAGTATTTTTTATTAATGCAACAACAGGTTATGTAGTTGGCGATTCAGCTACACTCTTAAAAACAACTAATGGAGGAACTACCTGGACAGCTCTAAACAGTGGTATAACAGGATCATTCAATAATATAAATGGAGTGTATTTTACAGATGTAAATACCGGTTATGCTGTAGCACAAAACGGAAAAATTATTAAAACTATAAATGGAGGTACTACCTGGACAGCCCAAACTACCGGACTTTCTAATGATATGTATTCAATTTATTTTTTAGATGCTAATAATGGATATGCAGTTGGCTATACAAAGATTTTGAAAACAACTAATGCAGGAACAACCTGGACTCTTCAGAGTAGTGGTATTAGCGGATCTTATGATAACCTTAGTTCTGTATTTTTTCTGAATACAAATTTAGGTTTTGCAGTTGGTTATAAAGGAAGAATATTAAAAACCATCAATGGTGGGGTTTCAGGGGTTGAAGAAAATAGTAAAGAAACACAATTGAATATTTACCCTAATCCAACATCAGAAGAAATTACTGTTAACATTAATAATAAAGATAACTCAATTGTAATATTGAATATTTATAATGCAATTGGCAAACTGGTAAAACAAGTTTCGGTAACTCAAAACCAACAGAAAATAAATGTTCAGGATTTAAGCAATGGCATTTATATGATAGAAATTAGTTCAAAAGGATTGTTAGACAGACAAAAACTAATTATTCAAAGATAAACCATTCTCAGATTCTTACATAACAAAGATAATATAAACAGCTTCATCAAATATTTGGTGGGCTGTTTTTTTTATATTTATGATAAAGGAAGTTAAAGTTAAATAGATTTATTAAAACAATTTACTTAATTTTGCTGTTTAATTTAAAAAATAAAAAAAATAACTAAGAACCATGAAAACACTTACTGAGTTTATTATAGAAGAACAAGCTGCTTTCCCAACGGCTACCGGTGATCTTACCCGTTTATTAAACGATTTGGGTATTGCTGCAAAGTTTGTTAATAGAGAAATTAATCGTGCTGGACTAACTGATATTTTAGGTTTCAATGATGAAATCAATGTTCAGGGTGAAGCACAAAAGAAGCTGGATGTTTATGCTAACGAACAGTTTATTGCTGCTCTTCGTTCTGGTGGCGAATGTTGTGCTATAGCATCTGAAGAAGATGAAGAAATCATAGCATTTGAGAATGATAAATCAAAAAGTGGTAAGTATGTAGTTGCAATAGACCCTTTGGATGGCTCTTCTAACATTGAGTCAAATGTTTCAATAGGTACAGTTTTCTCAGTTTATAAAAGATTATCCGGTGAAGGTAAGGGTAAAGTTGAAGATTTATTACAGAAAGGAACTCAACTTGTAGCTGCAGGATATATCTTATATGGTTCATCTACTGTGTTGGTTTATTCAACTGGTAGAGGTGTAAATGGTTTTACACTAGATCCTTCAGTAGGTCTGTTTATTCGTTCGCATCCAAATATGAAGTATCCTGACGAAGGAATTATTTATTCAATTAATGAATCAAATTTTATTTATTTTCCTGAAGCAATACAAAAGTATATTCAATATTGCCATTTTGATGATCCGGCTACCAATCGTCCATATATTACACGTTATATTGGCTCCATGGTTGCAGATTTTCATCGTAATCTAATAAAAGGTGGTATCTTTTTATATCCGGGAACTATTAAAAATCCTTCAGGTAAATTAAGGTTATTATACGAATGTAATCCTATGGCATATATTGCAGAGCAAGCTGGCGGTAAAGCTTCTACGGGTTTTGAAAGAGTATTGGAAATAGAACCTAAAACGATTCATCAACGTTCTCCATTCTTTGCAGGTCCAACATATATGGTTGAAAAGATTGAAGAATATATGCAAAAATATTCACCTGATTTCGGGAAGTAATATTCAAAAGTATTATTTTTATAATATAAAAAGCCGTTATCATTTGTTTGATAACGGCTTTTACTTTTAAAAACTAACAGGTTTTCAACTTTAGCTAAGTTTAGTCTTTTATAAACTTTTCCTGAAATGATAGTCCCAGCTATTAGCTGGATGATGAAATAACGTTGTTTGGTGCTCCAGCTATTAGCTGGATGATGAAATAACGTCGTTTGGTGTTCCAGCTATTAGCTGGATGATAAATTAACGTTGTTTGGTGTTCCAGCTATTAGCTGGATGATGAAATAACGTTGTTTGGTGTTCCAGCTATTAGCTGGATGATGAAATAACGTTGTTTGGTGTTCCAGCTATTAGCTGGATGAT
>CAIWDQ010000412.1 GCA_903911455.1 uncultured bacterium | reverse complement strand
TTTATGCGTCGGCAAACTTACCGATGGCACAAACGCTCGTGATTTATGCGTCGGCAAACTTGCCGATGGCACAAACGCTCGTGATTTATACGTCGGCAAACTTACCGATGGCACAAACGCTCGTGATTTATGCGTCGGCAAACTTGCCGATGGCACAACCACTTTTTTGAATTGGATATTTTCTTTCGCAATTATCTTATTATTACTGCAAAGCAAGTTTAATAAGATAATTATTATAAAACTAAAACTTATTTTTGAGATTCTTAAACGCAGTGGCGACACTTGAGTCAGCGGGGGGCACAAAACAGGTGAATTGAGAATAGTATCGTCTGAAACAAATGAGTTCTTCATTTTTATTTTCAGTCAGCTCCTGCTACCAACATTTTTTTACAAAATTTAATGTGCAGGAAAATCATTCTTTCAATTCAAAACCTAATAGCAATGTTTATGATTCTTGTATTAAATTCTAAGCTTCAAAAGTAATTGTTATTTTGCTATCAAGAGGTAATTATTTGGTTTATTTTGTTAACGATATGTTAATACTTAAAAACTAAAATTATTTTATTAAGCTATCTGACACTTTGTCAATAATATTTATAATTTTAAGAGATTTTAAGATTAAAATTATAATGCATTATATAAAAATAATTATTAATTTTACCAACTTAAAAATATTCATAATAATAATTTAATTTAAATACAAATGAAAAGAATTACTTTTTTAATTATTCTTGCAATGTTTGTTGTTAGTTCATTTGCTCAAACAGGCGAATTAAGCCCTACAGCCGGTCAATTACTCAATAATCATAAAACAAATTTAAGTCCTTGGAATGTTCAAATTGCAATACCTATTCCTGCTAGTTTAGCAGCCGGAACTTATGGTATTGAATCAGATGGAACAACTTTTTATGTTTCAAAATTTAACAGCGCGCAGTTTTATCATTTCAGCGTAACAGGTGCTTTGTTAGATAGTTTTTCAATTAGTGGTGTTACTAACATCAGAGACTTAGCGTATGATGGAACTTATTTTTATGGTGGTGCTTTTTCAAACACTATCTACAAAATGAATTTTACCACCCATACCTTAGTTTCTTCTATTGCTTTACCTGCCGGATTTGCAGTTCGTCATATCTCTTATGACCCTACAGCTAATAGCGGTGCAGGTGGTTTATGGTGCGGCCCTTGGAATGGTCAGGGTCCAAGACTATACAGTTTAACAGGAACATTTTTAGATTCAATTCCTGCTGCAAACTTAGGAACTGCAAGTTGTGCTGGTTCAGCTTTTGATAATGTTTCTCCAGGTGGACCTTACTTATGGTTGTATTCTCAAACAACTAATATGCAGGATGTAATTCAGGTTAAAATATCTACTAAACAACTTACAGGTTTAACTCATGATATGAAAGCAGATCTTGCTGCTTTAACAGGTTCAGCAGGTGGAATGTTCTTAACAACAAATTTAATTACAGGAACTACTACTTTAGGTGGATTATCACAAGGTAACGAAATTTGGGGTGTTGATTTAGCTTCTACAGTTGCTCCTGCTAAAGGTGCAAAAGTAACCAGTATTACTAATTCAAATTATGTACAAAATAATGTAGCACAAACAATATCAGGTATTATTACTAATATTGGTTTAACAGCTATAACATCAATGAATTTGAATTATACTATCAATGGTGGCACTACATATACACAAAATGTAACTGGTGTTAATGTTGCAAGTTTTGCTACATACAGTTATGCACACACTACTACATGGACTCCTACAGCTACTGGTCCTTATGTATTAAAAGTATGGGCTTCTAATATTAATGGTGATGCTACATTTACAACTGATACAATGACAAAAACTATTACTGTTCTTTCAAGTATCCCTGTAAAAAGAGTATTCTGCGAAGAAGCTACCGGAACATGGTGCGGATGGTGTGTACGTGGTATTGTAAATATGGATGCAATGGGTGCTGCTCATCCTACCGACTGGGTTGGTATTGGTGTTCATAATGCAGATCCTATGGCAGTTACTGCTTGGAATGCAGGCGTAACTTCATTCCCTGGCTTTACAGGCTTCCCTACTATCATCGTTGACCGTACTATTTTAACTGATCCTTCAAGTGCTGCTACTGCTTATACAACTCAAAAAGCAGTTGTTTCGCCTGTTGATGTTAGTTTAGGAAATGTATCTTATAATGAAGCAACAAGAGTGATTTCATTTAATATAAATGCTAAACCTGCAATGTCGGGTACAGTTAACTGGAATATAGCAGGTGCAATCTATGAAATGGGTGTAAACTGGATGAAAGATCCTTCTCCTGCTGCTGACTCTGCAAATTATGATCAACATAACTATTATGCAGGCGGTTCTTACGGTGCAATGGGTGGATTTGAAACTAAACCTAGCGTAATTCCAGCTACCCAAATTAGTTTTGATTGGGTAGGTCGTGCTCTTTGTGGTGGATTTACAGGAACAGCAGGTAGCATTCCAGCAACTATAGTTGATGGAACTACATATACTAAAAATTACACCTATACAGTACCTGCTTATCAAGATCCTTATGCTATGCATGTTGTAGGTTTTGTTGTAGATGTTACAAGTGGTAAAGTTTTAAATTCAATTCAACAAGCACTTAGCTCAGTAGGTATAACCGAAAACCATACTATATCTAATGTTAGAATGTATCCTAATCCTACAAAAGGAATTATCCGCGTAGAAGGATTAAGTAATAAATCACAAATAACTGTTACAAATATTCTTGGTGAAACTATGTTGAAAGTTACAAATACTAACACAATAGATTTATCAAATTATACTAATGGTGTTTATTTTATTACAGTTAACACAGGAAATAACGTTGTAACTGAAAAGATTATTCTAAATAAATAGAAACTAAATAAACTAGCTTATAATACAAGAAAAGCCCGGCTATTAATAGTCGGGCTTTTTTTTTAGTTAATTATTTCTTAATATTGATTTATATTAAAATTAATGTATACATTTGCACTTTGAATTGAATAATATATTAAGTA
>CAIWDQ010000411.1 GCA_903911455.1 uncultured bacterium | reverse complement strand
GTTGTTTTTAAAGGTAACCTGGTAGAAAAAACTATTGTACAAACTTCAAACTTTGCTCCAGGTGTTTATATCATTAAATTAGAGAATGGTAAGACATTCGAATTTAAAAAGATTATAAAAGAATAATAATTTTTTCATAAAAATAATTTTTAGTTAAGATATATTTTATATCTTTGCAAAATCTTATTCAAATCTTTATTGTAAAGATTGCGTTTGGATAAGTAATTTTTCATGATATAATAAGTTTTGAGCATCGCGTTGTGAAACGTGATGCTTTTTTTATTTAATATTATTATAATCTTAAAACAATCAATATCAAGTATCCCTCCAATAATATTTTATTAATTTTGTTTTTTTAACAAAAAGTTAAAGTACTCCTATACTTTTTTATTTAAAATTAATTACTATATTTGCATCAAAATTCAGTTAATTAAATAACAATATAAACGTATGGAAAAAAAAATACTATCTATCTCATTAAGCATGGTTTTTATATGCTTATTATTAATTGCAACCGGAGTAAAAGCTCAAACTGCCGGAACTTTAACTTTTAATGTAACTCCTACTACACATAGTGGAAGTTATTCAGCAAAACATTTTATAGCAGTATGGGTTGAAAACTCCAGTGGTGGTTTTATCAAAACCAGAACAAGATTAGGCTCGTCAGGCAACAGCAACTCTCATTTGATTGCCTGGAAAGCTAAATCCGCCTCAAGTGTTGTAGATGCAACAACTGGTGCAACTTTAAATACTTATGGCGCATTATCATATACATGGCTTGCCAATGATTTAACTGGTTCAGCGCCTTATGCAATCGTTCCTGATGGTTATTATAGAATTTCAATAGAGTGTGCGTGGGATGATTCAATGACTTTGGGTACCGGAAGAGACTCTACATCAGTTGTGTTTTACAAAGGTCCTTCTCCAGTTTCTTTTAATCCTCCAAGTGTAACTAACTTTGGTAGTATGTCGATTAATTGGGTTCCTCAAGGTGTTGATGTTCCTGAATTTACAAATACGAATGATATTAAAGTTTATCCAAATCCTACCAATGGATCAATAAATATTAATTTAACTAACGAATGTGTTGGAAGCGTTATTAAAGTTGAAAACATGTTAGGACAAACTGTTTACTTAGAAAACGTTGAACAGATTAATTCAGGTATTAAAACTATTGATTTAGGAAATAATCCTAATGGAATTTATTTTGTAACTATTCAGAATAAAGATTCAAAATTACAATACAAAGTTCTTTTGAATCATTAATATTATTAATAAGATTTTAAGAAAGCATCTCATTTTTGGGATGCTTTTTTTATGTTTATTAATTTTTATTTTAAGAAAGAATATTTGAATTTTTATTTTTAGAATTATTAGTAGTATTTTTATTTTAAAAGTTCTGATTATTCCATCCTGTTAAAAGATTTCGTATAATACGCGAGGATTATATCAAACCAAAAAAAGATTTCGTATAATAAAGGCGGATTATATCATCCCTTAAAAAAATACCATAAAATACGGACGGATTATATCATCCTGTTAAAAAATATCGTATAATCCGCGCGGATTATATCAAACCAAAAGATTATTTCATCGAGTTCACTTCTTTTTGAGGTAGTTAAGAAATGAGTACTTGTAGGAGGTACTTTTAATATCTATTCCCCGAAAGGGTGAAATAAAGGCAATCTTCTCTCGTAATTCGTAATTCGTAATTCGTAATTTTTTTAAAACTTAAGGCATTCCAAACTTAAGGCACTTTTTTACAACTTATTTTTTAACCCTGTCAGGATTTTTAGCCATAAATTGAGCCCACGAACTTACTGCCCCACTATCATCTTCAGGAATATCCTTTTGAAAGTAATGACAAACTGCCGCTGCCAATCCGTCCGTTGCATCCAGGTATTTTGGCATCTCGTCAATGGTTAAAAGAGTTTTCAACATCGCTGCCACCTGTTCCTTCGATGCATTTCCATTTCCGGTGATAGATTGTTTTATTTTTTTTGGAGAATATTCAAATATTGGGACTGATCTATATAGGCCGGCAGCCATTGCAACTCCCTGAGCACGTCCCAACTTAAGCATCGACTGAACATTCTTTCCAAAGAAGGGTGCTTCAATTGAAAGTGCATCAGGATTATATTTTTCAATTAAATCAAGACAGGTCTCGAATATTTTCTTTAATTTTAACGCTTGATTTGGCAGCTTGTCAAGTTTTATCACATCCATAACGATCAGCGACATCTTATTGCCTGTTTGTGCGATAATTCCGTAGCCCATTATGGTTGTACCGGGATCAATTCCTAATATGATGCGATCTTTATTCAAATTTATTTTAGATATATGTTAGAAAAAGCAAAATTAACAAAAACTTACGACCGTTTGATAAAAACTGTAATAATTATTGCATCTTATGCATATATTTATTTTCAGGTGTTTCATGGTGAGAATTATAAGTTGGTTTTAGATAACTTTAAACATCTCATCTTAAACGGATCTATTATTATACCTCTTATTATTGTATTCTTTTTAATGTTTATAAATTGGAGTGTAGAAGCATTAAAATGGAGATATATGATAGCAAAAGTGGAGAAAATAATTTTTATCCGATCCTTCAAAGCGATATTGGCAGGTATAAGTGTAAGTAGTTTTACTCCTAACAGAGTTGGGGAGTTTTTTGGAAGAGTTTTTATTTTAAAAGTAGCAAATCCATGGAAAGCTATCTTTATCACATTAATAGGGAGCATGAGTCAGCTCTTAGTTACTATTTTAGCAGGGAGTTTTAGCTTAACAATCTTAGGTAAAATGTATTTTCAAAGCAACGAACAAAATCTTCGCATTTTCTTTTATACCATAGTTTTTATTTTGTTAATTGCCGATATAGGATTAGTTATGATGTACTTTAATGTTTCTTTTATTATAACTTTTATTAATAGGATTATAAAAAAACGTTGGAAACGTATCCGAAGCTATATGATTGTTTTTTCTGCTTATTCTAACAAAGAATTGGCGCATATTTTTTGGCTTAGTTTTTTAAGATATTGCATTTTCTCATTTCAGTTTTATATCCTATTAAAAGCGTTCCAGGTTCCTGTCTCCTTGGCCGAGAGTCTCTTATTAATCTCTTTTATATACTTTGCAATGGCGGCAATCCCCACTATTGCCCTTGCCGAGCTAGGAATTCGTGGATCTGTTGCAGTTGGAGTTTTTTCGTTCTATTTTAATACAATTCATTACAATGATGCGATAAATCCTATTGCCATTATTGCCGCTTCATCTGTTTTGTGGCTTATTAATCTGGCACTTCCTGCAATTATTGGAACATTCTTTGTTGGGCGTCTCCATTTCTTTTATAGGAAATAAATTCAATATTAAAATCAAAATGGAAACAATCCTTTTAGTAATTTTAAAGTTATCTGGTTTATTATATTTGATTAAGGTACTTGATTATATAATAAACTGGAGTGCTTTATTAAAACAGAAAAGGGTCTTGATTAATGACAATTCCATCACGATAAGTATAATAATTGCAGCCCGAAACGAAGAAAATACTATTACAAATCTTTTGAATGATCTTATTAAGCAAACATATCCTTCAGATAAATATGAGATAATTATTATTGATGATTTTTCTGATGATGATACTTATAATGTTGTTAATAATTTTATTATTGATAATGGAAGTCATGCATTTCAATTAATAAAACAAAAAAAAGAAGACAATAATACTTTTGGTAAGAAGAAAGCAATAAATCTTGGAATTTCTTTAGCAAAAGGAACCTTAATAGTTCAAACAGATGCAGACTGTAGAGTAGGAGAGGAGTGGTTATCAACAATTGTAAATAATTATTCAAATTCAGATGCTAAAATGATGTTTGGTTTAGTAGCTTATAATAATGATACTACTATTTTCAAAAAACTTCAACATTTAGAGTTTTTAAGCTTGATAGTATCAGGAGCTGCAGCAGCTTTCACAAAACCAATTATGTGTAATGGCGCTAATCTTATATATGAGAAAAAAGCTTATGAAGAAGCAAAAAGCTTAAGTAAAAGTGATAAATACGCTTCAGGTGATGATGTATTTTTAATGTTAAGTTTTAAAAAGCTATTTGGAAATAAAAGTATTAAAGTCATAACTGATAAAGAAGCTATAGTTTACACAGAAGCAAAAGAAACTTTAAAAGAATTCATAAACCAACGAATACGTTGGGCATCAAAAGCTAAAGGATATAAAGATTTTGATATTATTTTGACGGCATTAATAGTTCTACTATTTAATCTAAGTTTAGTTTTAACATTTATACTATCGTTTATATATAATGCTCTTTTCTTTCCTTTTATACTCTTTTTTATTTTGAAATTACTAATTGATTTCCCTTTACTTTATAAAATTACTAAATACATCAACAGGAAAGATTTATTGATATATTATATACCTTTACAGATATTATATATACCTTATTTATGCTTTACAGCAATAGCCGGATTTATTTTTAAATATAAGTGGAAAGATAGGGTTGTCAGGGATTAAGTGTCTGTTGATTTGCTATAATAGCTTCTGCAATTAATAAATCCAAAGGCTTAGTTATCTTAATATTCATTTCATTTCCTTTAGTAAGATAAATTTTAGCTCCCATAGCTTCCAATACTGAAGCATCATCAGTAAACTCAGGTTTATAAGGTGTAGAATACGCTTTCTTAATAAGATCAGTCTTAAAACATTGAGGAGTTTGAATAAGTACGATATTGTTCCTGTTTAGAATCTTATTTTCATCATTAATAATCACTCTAACCGATTCATTAACCGGAATAACGGGTATTGCATTCCCTTTTTCTTCAGCAATATCAAAAGCTTCTTTAATTACATTATTATTTACAAAAGGACGAACGGCATCATGTATTGCAACTAAATCATTCTTAACTATATTCAAACCATTCTTTACAGAATAATATCTTTCTTCTCCTCCTTCAATAATTATATGTGGAACTGAGTAATTGTATTCTTTAACAAGGGATTTCCAGTAATCAATATGCTTTTTAGGTAAAACAAGAATAATCTCAATTGTTTTATCATAATTATAAAAAACATCAATAGTATACATCAACAATGGCCTTCCATTAAGAAGTATAAATTGTTTAGGGACATCCGCTTTCATCCTGCTCCCCGAACCGCCTGCAACTATTATTACTGTTTTTGTCATACTTAAAAAAAAGACTTAACTTCGTAAGCAAAGTTAAGTCTTTTGTAAAATGTTATATAAAATTAAGTTTTAGATTAGATGATCAACATTGCATCACCATAAGTTAAAAACTTATATTTGTTATCTACAGCTTCCTTATAAGCTTTCATTACTAAATCAAAACCTCCAAAAGCCGCCGCCATCATAAGCATAGACGACAACGAAGGATGAAAGTTAGTAACCATTGAATTAGCTACACTAAATTCGTAAGGAGGAAAGATAAATTTATTCGTCCAGCCATTAAAAGGATTAAGATTTCCAGTTACGGCTACCGATGACTCAATACCTTTCATTGTTGTGGTACCAACCGCGCAAACACGTCTCCTGTTTTTCCTTGATAGATTAACTATTTCGCAAGCCTCATCAGTAATTATGAGTTCTTCAGAATCCATTTTGTGTTTAGTTAAATCTTCCACATCTATAGTCCTGAAATTACCTAATCCGGCATGCAAAGTTATAGAAGAGAAATTAACACCTTTTAATTCCAGACGCTTCATTAATTCACGGCTAAAATGGAAGCCTGCTGTAGGAGCAACTACTGCACCTTCGTGTTTTGCATAAATTGTTTGATACCTTTCTTTATCTTCAGGTTCAATGTTTCTTAACTTCATTACTTCCTCTGGAAGTGGAGTATGTCCAAGCTTTTTTATTGCATGTTTGAATTCATCATGAGTACCATCAAATAAAAATCTTAGAGTTCTACCTCTTGAAGTTGTATTGTCAATTACTTCGGCAACTAATGAATCATCATCACCAAAATAAAGTTTATTCCCAATTCTAATTTTACGTGCAGGATCAACTAAAACATCCCATAACCTGCTTTCTGCATTTAATTCTCTTAATAAGAAAACAGTTATCTTAGCTCCTGTTTTTTCTTTTTCGCCATATAATAAAGCCGGGAAAACTTTAGTATTATTTAGAATAAAGCAATCTCCATCATCAAAATAATTAAGAATATCTTTAAATATCTTATGTTCTATAGTTTGTTTCTTACGATCTAAGACCATTAGTCTAGACTCATCTCTTTGATCAGATGGATGGTCGGCTATTAACTCTTTAGGTAAATGAAAGCGAAATTGAGATAATTTCATGTTATATGTTTAATTTATTTACTAATGTATATAAAAAAGTGTGCAAAGATAATCAATTTTGAGGCAAAAGTCAAGTCTTTTTTTATTTTATTTAAAATTAGGATGCTTAGTGAACTCTTAATAAGAACAAAAGGTATGTTATTTTGTTTCTAGAAACATATTTTTAAAGTTTTCAACTTCAAACGCATTCTCTAGTTTAAATTCTCCTATACGTGTTCGGCAAAGAGCAGATAAGTATGAACCACAATTAAGCAACTCACCAAAATCCCTTGCTAAAGCACGGATATAAGTTCCTTTACTGCAAACGATCCTGAAATGAACTTCGGGTAAATTTATTCCAGTTATCTCAAATTCACTAACAGTTATTTGCTTTGGTTTGATAACTACTTCTTCGTTATGTCTTGCGTAATCATAAGCTCTTTTACCTTTAATCTTTACAGCAGAAAATATAGGAGGTATTTGATCAAAAGTACCTGTAAGTTTAGCTGTAGCTGATTTTATTAAAGCTTCATCAACATGTGAATAATCATAGGTTTTATCTACTTCCTTTTCCATGTCATACGAAGGGGTTGTAGCTCCTATTGTAAAGGTACCTGTATATTCTTTTTCCTGAGCTTGATAATCATCTATCTTCTTTGTAAACTTACCGGTACAAAGTATAAGCAATCCGGTAGCTAAAGGATCAAGAGTACCTGCATGTCCTATTTTAAGTTTAGGATAATCTAATTTATTCCTTATAAAATAGCGGACATTATTTACCAAGTCAAATGATGTCCATTGATATGGTTTGTTGAAAAGCAAAACTTCTCCGTCAGAGAAATTATATTCTTTCATTTATGATTATATAATGTGAAATGCGATTAAAAGTATGATAGCAGCTCCTAATATTATTCTATAATAACCAAAAGCTTTGAATCCGTATTTAGTTAATATTGCAATGAATCCTTTTATTGCAATCATTGCGACAATAAAAGCTATTATGTTTCCTAAAATAATAAAATTCAAATACTCTCCTTTTAAATAAATAGGATTATGTTTATATGCATCATAGATACTTTTAACAAAAGCTCCTGCTAAAGTTGGGACTGCTAAAAAGAAAGAGAATTCTGCTGCTAGTTTTCTGCTTAACTTTTGTTGCATCCCTCCCATGATTGTAGCAAACGAACGACTGAATCCGGGGAATACTATTGCTAATAACTGAAATATCCCAATAATGAATGATTTCTTATAAGTAACTTTATCAAAATTTTCTTCAGTTGATTTATTAAACCATTTATCAACATACAATAGCAGAAATCCTCCGAGGAAAGTAATAATCGTCATTATTAATAGTTTCCCAAGAATAACTTCGATATATGGTTTAAGAAAATATCCTACAATACCTGCAGGAACAAATGCAACTATTATCTTATAATAAAAACTAAGTTTAGTGAAATCAAAAAACTTACGCCAATACAGAACTATAACTGAAATAATAGCCCCGAACTGTATGCTTTCGATAAAAAGTTTTATGAATTCATCATTATCTTTGATACCCATTATTACAGAAGTTAACTTCATGTGATAAGTAGAAGATATAGGCAGAAACTCTGTTAAGCCTTCAATAATAGCAATAATAATGGCTTGTAAATAAGTCATTAGTTATGGTTTTTAATTATTTAAAAAAAGATAAATGTTATTGTTCTTTTGGCTTAACCATTATGGCAAACACCTCAATAATAAAACCTATGATAAGGATAATAGGTGCTAAGGTTAATCTCTGGAAGTCAAAGATCTTTATCACTAAAAACTTTAGGATCTTCGCTTCCGCCACCTATCATAAGGATATAACCAAGTGCTAGTACACCTAAACCTATTAAAAGTAATCTATAGTTTTCTTTACCAAAAGCAAACTCCAGTGTTTTGTGTTCTTTAACCTTTACTTTGTTAACTATTGGTTGTACCTTAGGTTTTACAGGTGCTTGTTTGTTGGCTATTATAGTCTTTTTTGTATTTTGTGCCATATATTATTTGTTTATAAAAATCAACGACAAAAGTAATAATTTTAATAATATAATTTATCATTTTTCATATTCAGATATTTCTTAACCGCAAAGAAGGTTGATATCCACGATAAGAAAAGGCCTAATATAATAACGATCCCGAAAAGGATTAAAAATATATCAATATCTTGTGTATTCACAAGGTCGGGGAACTGCCCTTGTGCTAAATATATTGTAACGGATAATAATACTATTGCTAATAAAGCTCCATAAACTCCTCCTAATAGTCCTTTTAAAACAAAAGGTCTGCGGATAAATCTTTCGGTAGCTCCTACAAGTTGCATTGTTTTAATTAAAAATCTTTTTGAATATACTGAGAGTTTAATAGTATTATGTATCAAAGCTATTGCGATTATTAATAATATCAAACTAAAAGATAATAAAAACAGACTTATTCTTTTGATATTATAATTCACCTTTTGCACCAGCAATTTATCGTATCTGACTTCTTTTACAATAGGATTCTTTTTAAATTGTTTTTCAAGCACACTTAAACTGTCTTCGTTTAAATAAGTGGATTTTACCTGCACATCTATTGAAGTAGGAAGTGGATTTACGCCTAGAAGTTGTACGAAATCTTCGCCGGTTTCTTCTACAAATTTCTTTTCAGCTTTTTCTTTTGAAGTATATTCTGTTGATTTTGCTATTGCGGAAGCATCTATTGACTTTTGTAATTGGAAAATATCGGTTTCTTTGGCATCATCATAAAAATATAAATATACTCTGATGTCTTCTTTAAAATTATCAGATATTTTGCGTGCATTTAAGATGATAAGTCCTAACAAACCAAGCATAAACAACACTAAAGTAATACTTATTACTGTAGTGATAAATGAGCTTTTGAGGCGGCGTTTATTGAATTTTTCTTCTTGTTTAGACATATTATTAATATCGCAGCTAAATTACTAAAAATTATAGATACAAATCTTTTTTATTAATCTTTTTTATGAACTTAATCTTACAAACGCAAAACGAGTATTAAAATTGCTTTCTATTTTTTTTAAATAAAACAACTTTTTTAAAAATTAATATGTTCTTTTCTTAAAGCTTTTCATTTTTAAGAATTATCTTTAAGAAGAAAATATCAATATAAAGTTAGATTAGTTCGACCTTTCGTTAGATTAGGGCGGTCTATCGTTAGATTAGTTCGACCTATTGTAAGATTAGTTCGAACTAAAGTAAGATTAGTGCGGTCTAAAGTAAGATTAGTGCGGTCTAAAGTAAGATTAGTGCGGTCTAAAGTAAGATTAGTGCGGTCTAAAGTAAGATTAGTTCGGTCAAAAGTATGATTAGTGCGGTCAAAAGTATGATTAAGCGATCCCTTAGCTACGGCAACTAAACCAACTAGTTAGGATTTTGAATTATGAAATGAATTTTATTAGAAATATTTTTATTCCAACATCTTTACTTTAGCCAGAGGCTGGAAAATATAAAAACGTTTTGTTTGTAAGCTCTGACATTTAAAGCACTTACGGCGGATTTCTCCTTTAATAAATGTTCTACCATCAGGCAATATAAACTTAGTATTTATAGGTAAGGTCTCAAGCGAAACCAAATCATCCTGAATGTCGTCGTGCACCCTCAAAGCTTCCACCAGATTGTTATCAGAATACTTTGAAGCACCCGGATTTTTAAAATATTCAAACAATGCCTTCTTCACTTCATCCGGAAAAACATCGGTATGTACATAAGGCCTCATAAGATTAATAAACTCGTTTTTCCATTCATTACCATGCGGATAAACTTTGTTACCATATTTATCCCACACTTTTAAATGAGCAGCTTCGTGCAGAAAAGTAATCAGGAATTCATACTTATTTAAGTTATGATTAATGGTAATGCGATGAATTCCGGTTCTTGTAGGCGGACAATAATCACCAAGCTTAGATTTGCGTTGACGAGTAACCTTTAAATGTATCTTTAATACAACAATAAGGTCGTAAATAGCATCTACAACCTCTAAAGGCAAGTATGTGGCCAGTATTTCCTTATGCTCTTTTACTTTGTTGTGGGGCATAGTACGAAAAGGTTGGGCAGTCGTTACATTTCTTCTTGCGATTACGTGTTGTACGACAAGAAGAAACCATAAAAATAGTTATAAATAAAATAGAGAGTATGAAGATTTTCCTTTTGTTGTTTTTCATATTAATAATAAAAAAGATGACAAAATTAAATAAATAAAAGATAAGTTAGTGTTTTTTCATAAAAAATTCTCAACTTTGTAGAATTAAAATGAACCTAAAAATAACTAACAATATCTAATGAAAATAATAACACCTTTAGGCCAATATTTATTGTTGATGAGGTTGGTATTTAAGAAACCGGAGAATCCTCGCATCTATTTCAAACGTATAATTCAGGAGATAGATAGTCTTGGAATTGATTCTTTAGGAATCGTTGCCATCATCTCAATTTTTATAGGAGCAGTACTTACTATCCAGATGGCTTTTAATATTGATAGCCCTTTAATACCAATCTATACCATTGGTTTTGCTACACGTAAGTCGGTTATCTTAGAATTCTCCCCAACAATAGTAAGTTTAATCCTTGCCGGGAAAGTAGGTTCGCAGATAGCTTCCGAAATAGGGACAATGAGAGTAACCGAACAGATAGATGCATTGGAAATAATGGGTGTTAATCCACCAAGTTACTTGATATTCCCAAAGATAATAGCTGCAATGATCATTAATCCAATACTTATACTTGTAAGTATGATCCTCGCTTTATTTGGAGGATGGTTATCGGGCGAACTCACCGGTTTACTCACTTCAAGTACCTATGTTTTAGGAATTCGCTTTGCTTTTAAAGGCTTTGATATCGTATATGCTTTAGTTAAAACTGTGGTATTTGCCTTCCTTATCACTTCTATCTCAGGATACTTTGGATATTACACATCAGGGGGAGCATTGGAAGTAGGACGTTCAAGCACAAAGGCAGTTGTCAACAGCAGTATTATGATATTGTTGTTTAATTTAATCTTAACTCAATTACTATTGGCATGATAGAAGCGATACATGTATATAAGGAGTTCAATGGTAAAACTGTTTTGAATGATATTTCATTTGTTTTTGAACAAGGCAAAACAAATCTTATTATCGGACAGAGTGGTTCGGGCAAAACTGTGCTTATGAAATGTTTGGTAGGATTGTTTCCTGTTGATAGCGGACAAGTTGTTTTTAATGGGAGGGTTTTTTCAGAAATATCTTATGGAGAAAAGAAAAAGATTCGTCAGGAAATAGGGATGTTGTTTCAGGGTGGTGCTTTATTTGATTCTTTAAGTGTTGAAGAAAATGTGATGTTCCCTTTATCAATGTTTACCAAGCAAACGCTGGAAGAGAACAGAGAAAGAGCTAACTTTTGTCTTAAAAGAGTAAATCTGGAGAATGTAAATAAACTATATCCCTCAGAGATAAGCGGTGGTATGAAGAAGAGAGTTGCAATTGCTCGTGCTATTTCATTAAATCCTAAATATCTTTTTTGTGATGAGCCTAATTCAGGTTTAGATCCTACAACTTCAATAGTAATTGATAATCTTATAAGTGAGATTACTCAGGAATATCAGATTACAACTATTGTAAATACGCACGATATGAATTCTGTAATTGAAATTGGTGATAAGATAGCTTTTATTTATAAAGGACAGCTTTGGTGGCAGGGAGATAAACATGATATCCTTCATACAGATAACAAAGAGATTAATGATTTTGTGTATGCAACTGAATTAACGCGTCGCTTAAAAGGGAAATAAATGAATGTTATAGATATTATACTGGCTTTACCTTTAATATGGTTTGCTTATAAAGGTTTCACAAAAGGATTAGCTGTTGAAGTAGCTAGTTTGGTAGCTATCATCTTAGGTATCTATGCCAGCTTCCATTTCTCTAAATATGTAGGTGGTTTAATTGGCTTAAAAGGGAGTTCAAATGTACTTGCATTTATAATTACTTTTGTTGTAGTAGTAATCATTGTTTATATTTTAGGAAATCTATTAAGTAAAGCTTTAGATTTGATAGCTATGGGATTCTTCAATAAACTTGCAGGAGCAATATTTGGTTTATTGAAGATGGCTTTAATACTTAGTTTATTAATTTATTTCTTAAATGTACTTGATAAGAAACATTCATTAATTACTGATAAACGCAGAAGCGATTCAATCTTTTTTAAACCTGTAGAATCTTTAATTCCAATATTAATACCCGAGTTAAAGAATATAGGGAGTAAGACTGTTGACGAAATAAAAGGCACTAATACTAAGACTTTATAATCTTTTCTTTAATTTCATTTGTTTGAAGTATACCTGTTAGAGTTTCTTTAATCATAACAAAAAGATTTAGTACCTTTGCAGCTTAATTCAATTTAACATTCGGTGGAAATAGCAGCATTAGTTTCGGGAGGTGTAGATAGTTCAGTAACTGTTCATTTATTAAAAGAACAAGGTTACGATCCAACCATCTTTTATATTAAGATAGGTATGGAAGATGAGCATGGTTATATAGATTGTCCTTCGGAAGAGGACATTGAAATCACTACTTTTATTGCCCGTAAGTATGGTTGTAAGCTTGAAATAGTTTCGTTGCAGAAGGAATACTGGGAAAAGGTTGTTGATTATACCATACAGTCGGTTAAAAGAGGCTTAACTCCCAATCCTGATATGATGTGTAATAAATTAATCAAGTTTGGTACCTTTGAAGAACGTTTTGGTAAAGATTTTGATAAGATTTCTACAGGACATTATGCAACTACTACTACTCTTAAAGATGATAAAATTTATCTTTCAACAGCTAAAGATAAAGTTAAAGATCAGACCTATTTCCTCGGACAAATCAATTACCTTCAGGTGGCTAAACTTATGTTCCCTATAGGTAATCTTTTGAAGAAAGAAGTGCGTGATATTGCTATTCAAACTAAATTACCGAGTGCAACACGTAAAGATAGTCAGGGGATTTGTTTTTTAGGTAAGATTAATTATAATGATTTTATTAAAAGATATCTTGGTGAGAAAGAAGGAAAGATAATTGATTTTGAAACAGGGAAGATATTGGGTAAACATAAAGGATATTGGTTTCATACTATCGGGCAGAGGAAGGGATTAGGTTTAAGTGGAGGTCCTTGGTTTGTAGTTAAGAAGGATATTGAACAAAACATCATTTATGCTTCCTGTGGTTACGATCCCGAAACTCAATATGGGATGACAGTTAATCTTGCAGGCTTTGATTTTATTACAGATAATCCCTGGAAAGAAGATTTTGATAAGAAAGAAATATATTTTAAGATTCGTCATACACCTGATTTTACCAAAGGAATATTAGAAAGGATAGGTGATATCTATCGCATCAGTTCCGAAGATAAAATACAGGGGATAGCAGCCGGACAATTCGGTGTTATATATGATGAACATGCTCATATTTGTATAGGCAGCGGTATGATTATTTAATTAAACAATATTGTTTAGAGTTTTAATATGGATAAAAAAGATTGTTTTTACTTAGGCAAGATCACAAAGCCATTTGGTTATAAGGGTGAATTGGTTTTTTGGTTTGATGTTGATGAACCTTTAAACTATAAAGACCTTCAATCGGTTTTGATTGAACTTAAAACTGGTTTGGTGCCTTTTATAATTGAGAGTTTACAGTTTAAAAACAATACTGATGCTATAGTAAGACTAGAAGATTTGCTTCCAGATGCTGCCCTAACACTTGTAGGCAAAGATCTTTACCTCCCTTTAAAGTTGCTTCCAAAATTAAGTGGTAATAAGTTCTATTTTCATGAGGTAATTGGCTTTGATGTTGTTGATGTTAAGCATGGAAACATTGGTAAGATAGATGCAATACTGGATTACCCTGCTCAGGAGATTATGCAGATAGTTAATGAAGATAAAAAAGAGATTTTAATCCCTGTTATTGACCAGATTATACTCAATGTTGACCGTAAAAACAGCAAAATGGAGATAGATGCACCCGAAGGACTCATTGAACTTTATCTTTAACTAATTCTAATGTCGTTTAACTTCAAACAATTTGATATTTCTGATGATTTATGTACCATGAAGGTAGGTACTGATGCCGTGTTGCTTGGTGCGTGGGCTAATATTGCCGATGTTGGTACTATTCTTGACATTGGTACCGGTTCGGGAGTTATTGCTTTGATGCTTGCCCAGCGTAGTACTGCTTTAATTGATGCTGTTGAGATAGATAATGTCTCTTCACAACAGGCTAAAGAGAATGTTAACAGAAGCAAGTGGGTTGGCAGGGTGTTGATTAACGCTGTTTCGCTACAACACTTTGTTGAATGCAGTAATAAGACTTATGATCTGATTGTGAGCAACCCTCCTTACTTCGTTGATTCCCTTAAATCGGATAATCCCCTTCGCAACATAGCCCGCCATAACGATAGCCTCCCTTTTGAGGAGCTTGCCAGGTGTGTGGTAACATTATTAAACAAGAACGGACATTTCTGTATGATCCTTCCTGAACCTGAAAGCAATGTATTTGGTGTTATTGCTTTAAAGAAAGGCCTTTTTTGTGTTAAGAAGACTTTTGTTTTGCCCAAAAATAATCGTAGTAATGTAAGAGTGTTAACTGAATACAGTTTTAATAAGCAAACTATTGTCAGCGATTATATTGTATTGCGTAATGAGGATAATACGTACACCAAACAATATATTGAATTCACTAAAGATTTCTATCTTAATCTTTAATCACATCTTATTTCTTTTTTACATTTTACATTTAACAACATCAATTTTACATTATCTTACCACCGTTACAGTTCCATTTCTTTTTATATATTCATTTGTATCTTTAATAATAGCCTTAACCAAATAAACATAAACCCCATTAGGAACAAGTTTTCCTTTGTATATTCCATCCCATCCTTTATTTTTATCATTACTTTCAAACAGTTCTTCACCCCATCTATCATAAATATAAAGATGAAACTCAGAAAACTCTGCTAAAGTTTCTATCTTGAACACATCATTTAAACCATCACCATTAGGTGTAAATGCATTTGGAATGTAAATATCAGATGAGTCACAATTTTCAACATAAATTTTTATACTATCACAATACGAATAACAAGAACTCTCAGAACTTGCATAATAAGTTGTAGTAACTTTTGGAGAAGCAATTAATAAAGGTGATTTCTTCCCAATATAATTTTGTCCACAACCTTCAGTATACCAATTTAAATTATTTGCAATACTTCCATCAGCTGATAATGTAATTGAACTATTATCCCATGAGCATATTATATTTTTGTTTGTATGAAGTGTTGTTGGAATATTATTACTGCTGAATTTTAATATAAAACCATCATTGTAATTATGACTATTATTATCATAATAAGCACCATTACCCGGATCAACAGTATAAGCACCACTGTCTTGAATAGAACCTACAACAAATATATCATTAATATTATTTATCGCTAAACCATATCCACCAACTCCATGACTACAGCCATAAAGAGTACTCCATAATATAACGCCATATTCATTTAATTTCATTATGAATGCATCATCAGTACCAGTTAATGTTTGTTGCCAAAACTCTCCAGCTAATTGATGTAATGGAAAATTTGGGGATTCTGTAGAACCAGTCAAATATATATTATCATTTTTATCCGCCTTAATACATTGTCCTCTTTCATAATAAATTCCACCTAAATAGGTAGCCCATAATCTTTTTCCAGCATTATTGAATTTTAATATAAAAACTTCCTCACAACCTGCATTGGTGCTTTGAAAATATGCACCTGATTGCTGTAGTACAGGAAAATCATAAGAATCAGTATACCCCGTTATATAAATATTATCCTTACTATCTGCACAAATAGATAACGCAATATCAACATTTGAACCTCCATAATATGTACTCCATTGTCGTACTCCATTTTTATCAAATTCTAGAATGAAGGATATATACACATTCCCTGTTGAAAAATAAGTTGGCTGCCAATAAGCACCTGCTTTTTGTTGAGTTGGGAAACCACCTGAACATGTAGTACCTGTTATAAATAAATTATCGTGGCTATCCACACAGATTGAATAAGCTATTTCCCAGAGTTCTCCTCCATAAAAAGTAGACCATAATCTAAGCCCTTGATCATTGAATTTTAAAATAAATATATCAGACTCTCCTGCAAAATTTGGTTGCCAATAAGCTCCTGATAATTGTTGTGTTGGGAAATTCAATGAAGTAGCAACTCCTGTAATATAAATATTATCGTGACTATCAAAACAAATAGAATAAGGAACATCAGTATCAGTTCCACCATAAAAAGTTGCCCACTGCCTTATACCATGATCGTTAAATTTCAAGATAAAAGCCGTAGAAGAAGAAGAAGAAGAAGCATAGTTTGTTGCTTGCCAATATGCACCGGATAATTGTTGTAAAGGGAAATCTGATGATTTTGTTCCACCAATAATATAAATATTATCGTTGTTATCAACATTTATTGCAGTTGCACCATCTTGATCACTACCTCCATAATATGTAGCCCAAAGTCTTACTCCTCTACAATTAAATTTTAAAATAATAACATCTTCTTTTAAAAGAACTCCTATAATATTTAATTGCCAATATGCTCCATTTAATTGTTGAGTAGGGAAGTCTAATGAAATTGACCAACCAGTTATATAAATATTGTCTTTACTATCAACACAAATGGATAAAAAATTATCATAGTTATTCCCACCATAATAAGTAGCCCAAACCAAAGGATCAATAACTAAGTCTTGTGTTTTATCGTAATCATTAATAGTAAATGAAATAGTACTATCATTATTAAATATGTATTTACTTTTTATTTCTTCTTTATTATTTTGGTATGAATATATGTTGCCTTCTTCAATAGTGCCTGCAATGGTTTGTATTTTAAGTTTGGTATCTTTATCTAATAATGAAATGTTTTGAGCATTAATATATTTAATCTTAATGTTATTGTAATTGGCTTCAGGATGTACTATAAAATCATATTTAATAGGTTGTTCTTTATTATTCTTATTGGTATAAATAACCCAATCAATGCCCTTGTAAATATTCTTAATAGTAATCTTACCATAAGCTTTTACATTATAAATTCCTTCGGGGCAATGGGCATAAAAATAGTTATAATGTCCTTGTTTGCTTTCTTCTTCTTTAATTATATTTTCTTTTAAAATTGTAGCTCCTACTAAATCCATATCCAAACGATAATAAGATACTTTCCTGTTCGTATCATTGACCTCACCCCCGCCTCTCCCACTTCGACTTCGCTCAGCGACCATTGGAGAGGAGCCTGATTTGATTAATTTGGTTGATTTAGAATCAGATTCTTTTTCTTCTATCTTATAAAAGACATAAGACAAGCCTTTATCAGTAATATAAATGTCACAATTACCATAACTGGCTTTAAACAATACATTATCGGCTGGTTTTCCTTCTGAATTAGCAATCTGTCCTTTGTTTTCAATAAATTCTAATTGCTGATTAACCGCCATAGCCTTTACTTTGGCTTCGGTAGCTTTGTCTACTTTGTTGTTTCCAGCAAACAAAGTAAAAGAAACGAGAAATAATGTGATAAAAACAATCGTTGTTCTCATGTTTCAATTATAAGAATACAAAAATACAAAAAATTTATTAATATTTCAATAATTTCTATATTAATTTTTAAGATTTAATATTTCTTATCACTGTTGTACGGTCTAAAAGTACAGATTCTTCACTACGTTACTAATGACAGAAGTTAATTTAACAGATTTCTCGCTTCGCTCGAAATGACAGCGGTTTTTGTTTTATATAGGAGAGAAAAGGCCGGCTTCGCCGGCCTTTTCTCTTTCAAAACTCAAAATGAAATGTCATTCCGAATGAAGCAAAGCGAAATGAGGAATCCCTATACTTAACATCTGTCATACTATTTGGTGTGCTGAAAGTAATGGGGCTCAGAATGACAATATTTGTTTTTGTACAACTATATAGTCTACTCGTCATTGCGGGCTTGACCCGCAATCCCAATCATTGTCAACATTCGCAATGATAATCATTATCACTAGTCCTTTCAGGGGATTCCGTGTCAAGCACGGAATGACGCAGGGGATTGTCATTTTGAATGAAATGAGGAATCTCTAAACTAAACCTACAATGAATAAATATTGGACAACAATAATTTCTTATCTGCTATTTCAAAAAATAAATTTAATTTGTTACGATGCTAACAGACTAGTCTTAACCACTCCCGGAAATAATTGAGATATAATCGCTTATTTATTTTCTTTTTCAACAATCAATATAACTTATATCTTGTTAACTAAACAATGACATTGAAAAGTATTTGATGTCGGGAACAAAATTGTTCACTATCTTTTAATTTTAAATAAATGAAAAGTACAGCTAGGACAGGCAAGGCCATTAACGTAGCTAATTTAGAACTTTTACTTGCATATCTTATTGCAATGGGGGCTAAATATAACCCCAAAAATCAGACGCTTACTATAGCTAAAGTTACCCTTAAACTTAGTCTAAGTAAAGCTAAACTTCAATTGGTTAGCGATGCATTTACAATTTTCAACAGTGCCCGCAACCTTCGTAGAGATGAGTTTAAAACACTCAAAAAATTATGTACACGTATTATTAATGCTTTAATTGCAGCTGGTGCAAGCGAAGCTATTATTGCTAATGCTAAAACCATTAATCGTAAAATTCAGGGTGCTCGTGCAAAAGCTATAGTAGCTGTTCCTCCAATTAATCCTATTGTTGAAATTCCTGTTACAGAGATTGAAGTTACTTCTGAAAATGGAGTTAATAAATCAACACTTGACGAGATCATCAATATTTCAGTATCACAACAAGGATTTGATTCAAAAGAATTCTATTTCTCTAAATTATTGACACTTCTAATAGCCGAACCACTTTATGATCCTAACGAAACCGATTTAACTACAGCAAATCTAACTCTTAAACAAACTGCAATGCAAACCACTAATTCGGATGTAAAAACAGCTACTCCAGGGTACACCAATGCTATAACAGATTGTGATGCTGAGTTATATGCAAGTAAAACAGGATTGGTTGATTACTCTAAATTGATTAAAGCATATTGTTTGTCAGTTTTAGATTCATCAAATGCCAATTATAAAAAGATAAATCACATCCACTTCAAAACCGCTTAACAGCAATTAAATATTAAGGGGGTTGATTATTCAATCCTCTTTTTTTTAAAAGACTAAAACCATCCTTTTAGTACCTTTTTTCACTAAGTAAGTTTGAGCTTCCACTATTTTAATTTTATCAATCGATATGTTAGAATTGACGATTGATATGTTAGTTTTATCGATTGATATGTTAGTTTTGGCGATTGATACGTTAGTTTTGGCAATCGATATGTTAGTTTTTAGGATCGATACTGTAATTTTAATGATTGATACTGTAATTTAGGCAATCGATACTGTAATTTAGGCGATTGATACGTTAAATCGCCCTATCCACTTTTTACATTAAACCTCAGTATCTATAAATATTAGTGATACTTATAAAAATTTAGTTGCTAAATTTGGATAATAATTGGGTTAGATTTAGAATAAAAATAAATGAGTCTACTTTTAAAAGAATTATGCTATCAATTTATCTTATCTTAATAAAAAATCAGGTTGATGATAGACTTCAGAATGGATTGTTTTAACAATAGTTTTAAATTCATTGGTATTATCTATCTCAGGTTTTGACAAAATGAGCATTGGCACTGCTTCTTTTCCTTCACCGTAAGGGGGTTGAATATATTCTTCGTGGCAAATGACGAATCCCAGCCTTTCATAAAATTTAATTCTTTTAAAAGAAATAGGATCAGAAGGCAAATCTACTTCTAAAAGCATCTTATTAAGATTTTCTTCTAAAAGAGATTGCAATACATGAGTGCCTAATCCATTGTTACGCAACACATCGGAAATAGCGAAGTGTTCAACATACATAAAGACATTAAAATCCCAATAAGAAATAAACCCAACAAGATCATCATCAATAAAAATACCTTTCAACTTAAAACGATCATCATCAAGCAACTCAACAAGCTGAGTGAAATCTCTTCTTTCGTTATCAGGGAAGGAAGATTCATAAATCATCTTTATTCCTATAAGATGTTTTTTATCAGTAGTTAAAATTGTTGTAAGATGTATCATTTGTAAATTGTTTTTAAATTAATTATAATGATAACAAAAATGAATTTATAAGAAATTACGCATCATTAATCGTACAAAAAAATGATAATTGAACTTAAAATCAGGATAACCATCAAAAGCCATCTTATGATAATAGAGTTCAAAGCCGGGATCAACCGAAACATTATTGGTAACAATAAGGCTAATACCAGTACCAAAGAACAACCCAAAGCCAATTCCACCCTGATATACATTATAGGTTGACTGTTGGGTGTTAGGCACGTAATTTTGGTTTATAAGATTATTAACTAGGCTGTAAGTTTGATTGCCAACCTGAATTTCGCTCAATTTAACGGATGAACTGTTGATACTTAAACCATATTCGTACCAAAAATTAGCCAGATTCCCAATTTGAATCTGTTTCTGAAGTCCAATATCTATATATGTACGTTGTTCCATGCCTATTATAGGGAAGAATCTGAGTGCAGGTTGCGAAGTAAAAGTCGCCGAATCAATAGCAAGGGCAAATTGGCCTGTTGTATTTAGCTTAGCATAGTTAACATTTACAAAAAAGCCCAGGTTACGCTTAAAATTATAGTGAAAAGAGAAGCCAATCATCGTAGCAATATCATAGGTCATCGAAGTAGGAGGCTGAATGTTAACAGAATCATAGTTTCGACCTAGATATTGGTATATTTCGTAGTAACGATAAGGATTACTTGTGATATATCTAATGTTATTTTCGTTAATATCAGCTCCACTATAGAAATTAGCGTTGTAATCGTTTCCCTTAAACACTCCCATGCTAATACCAAATACAAAACCGCGGTTGTCCATAGTGTCCTGAGAGTAACGCACTTTACGTTTCACAATGTTAAAGTCATTTAACCCATAACTATGAGTCTTTTCGTTAAAAGCATTGCCATAATCAACATTAGGATCCTGTGCTTCACAAAACTGAAAAGCAATTATTGATAAAAAAACGAATAGAATTGGTTTAAAAAAGTTCATGTATTATTACTTTATAAAAATATTTACAAAAGTACTAAATTAAAACGTATCAGATGAGGAAAAGATTGTGCTGAGGTGATTAAAATTGTTAAATAAAATAGTTAATTTTGCATAAAAATAAAGTGGCAGATACAACCTATTCGTTTTATTTGTTGTCATAAGATTAAAACATCTTAAAAAAATGAAGAAAATAATTATAATAATAACTATAGTAATTTGCGTCTTAAATAGCTTTGCTCAGAAGAAGCCATCTATTAAATTTAAAGAAACATCACATACCTTTGGTAGCATAAAGCAAGAGGCAGGGAGTGTGAAAACTGTTTTTACTTTCAGTAATGAAGGTAATGATACGCTGAAATTGATTTATGTAAAGCCTAGTTGTGGCTGTACATCTGTAAAATATCCCGTTGATCCTATATTGCCGGGAAAGAAAGGAGAAATTGAAACAGTTTATGATGCTGCAAAACATCCCGGAGACTTTAAGAAATCAATAATTGTACGTACTAATGACCCTGAACAGGAAACAGTATTGCTTTATATACAAGGTTATGTAGTTCCAACAGGCAAAAGTATTGCCGAAAGGAAATATCCTCAGCCTTATGGCAATCTAAAGTTTATTAATAACCATCTTACTCTTGATACAGTAAGAAATAATGAAGTTAAAACAAGCAAACTCTCTTTATTTAATAGCTGGGGAAAAACTATGAAGATAGAATTTAAAAACATACCCGAATGGATAACAATTAAACCAATATCTCTTAAAATAAAATCACAAAAAGAAGCAGAAGTACAAGTGATGTATGATGGTAAGAAAAGAAATGATCTGGGATTAGTCTTTGATAAGATTTCAATAGTCACTAACGATACTTCAATGCCCGAAAAAGTTGTGTATATATCAGCAGAAATAGTAGAAGACTTCACAAAATTAACACCTGAACAGTTAATTAATTCTCCTAAAATAAGTTTTAAAACAACTGAATACAATTTCCCTGATGCTATTACAGGAGATAAGATTAACTATAGCTTTGAATTTACGAATACAGGTAAATCTGATCTTATTATTCGTAAAGTTAAAGCTGGTTGTGGCTGTATAAGTACATTTATAGATAAAACTATCTTAAAACCCGGTGAAAAGACTTCAATAAAAGCAGTTTTTGATACTCATGGTTGGATTGGCGATCAACATAAAACAATAAATGTTATTTGCAACGATCCCAAACAGACAGAAATTATATTAAGTATCATCGGCAAGGTAAATAAAGCCCAATAGAATATTATAATCTTCATAATAAAAGCATCTTGTTAATTTTAATAAGATGCTTTTTTATTTGAATAAGTTGATAAGCAGATATAAGAAGTATTTTATTTTAATCAAATAGATTTTAATTTAAACTAAAAGAGCATTAATTAAAAAAATAGTAGTAAGTTTGTTGCCTGAATTAAACAAATCATTAATCACAAATAAAGAAATAACAAAATGACACTAGTAGTAAAAGGAAGTGGGCTTACAATAGAAGACGTTGTAAGAGTTGCCCGTAATAATGAGAAAGTAGAACTACACCCTGAAGCAATTAATAGAATTAATGCTTGTAGAGCAATGCTTGAAAGGAAAGTAGAAGCTCACGAGATAATGTATGGAGTTAATACAGGAATCGGTGAATTCTCTGAAGTAGTGTTATCTGATGATCAGGTAAAAGATTTTCAGAAATATTTAGTGTATAACCACGCTGCAGGTATTGGCGATCCTATGCCATTGGATCATGTTAGAGGCGCGATGGTTGGCCGTATCAATGTACATGCTCATGGTAATTCAGGAGTAAGATTAGAAATTACCCAGACTCTTGTGGATATGTTAAATAAAGGTGTAACTCCTTATGTTTGCGAAAAAGGTTCGGTTGGAGCTTGTGGTGATCTTGCACCAATGTCGCAGATTGCTTTACTAATGATGGGTGAAGGAAAGGCATACTATCAGGGAGAACTTCTGGATGGAAAAGTTGCGATGGATAAAGCAGGAATTCCTATACCAGGTTTAATGGCACGTGATGGATTGGCTACAATTAATGGTTCAAACGTTTTAACTGCAATGAGTGCATTGTTTTTATTTGATGCAAATAACTGGTTGAAACAAGCTGAGATTGCTTGTACTATGACATTAGAAGCATTGAAGGCAAACTTAGGGCCTTACAATCATAAGATACATGAAATTCGTGGATTTAAAGGTGCAATGAGAAGTGCAAAAGCTATTCGCAAAGTTGCTGCTGAAGGTGACCTAGCTGAAAAGAGATTAAAAGTAAAGGTACAGGATGCTTACTCAATGAGATCTACACCACAGGTTATAGGTGCTGCACATGATGCTATGGCTTATGCTCGCTCGCAGGTTGAAATTGAATTAAATGGTGTTGGTGATAATCCTATCTTCTTCCCAGATGAAAACATGCAGCTATCAGGAGCTAACTTCCAGGGTTCACCAGTATCTGTTCCTATGGATATGGCAGGATATTGTATTACAATGGTAAGTGTACTTTCAGAAAGAAGAATGAATAGATTAAATAATCCTGCTTTAAGCGTTGGTTTGCCTCCATTCTTAACACATAATCCAGGTATATTCTCCGGTTTAATGTTGAGCCAATACACAGCCGATATGCAGATAGTTGAGCAACGTATTCTTTCGATGCCTGCTTCTATTCAATCAATTCCAGCTGCTGCTGATCAGGAAGATTTTGTATCAATGGGTATGAATACTGCTTTAAAGAACTTCCAGATACTTGATAATGCTTATGGTATCCTTGGTATTGAGTTTATGGCTGCTTCACAGGCTCTGGATTTAAGAACCCGTTACGAAACTCCTTATATGTTTGGTAAAGGAACTCAGAAAGCATTTGAAACAATTCGTAAACATGTTAATTATCTTGATATTGATCGTCCACTTTATGATGATCATAATAAGATGAAGGCTTTGGTAAAATCATGTGAGATACTTACCGAAGTTGAAAATGCAATAGGTAGCTTAGAATAAGGGAAGTACTTGAAGTACTTAAAGTACTTAGAGTGCCTAGAGTTATAAATAATAAAGAAGGTTGTTAATCATTATGTGATTGACAGCCTTTCTTTTTTATTTAAATAATGAAGATAGTGTTAAACTTTATTTAATTATTTTGATAAGAATCGGATTAATGTATATCTTTGTGAAAATTTAAAGAGAAGCACGTTTAATAAATATAGCATGAAAAGGTTTACAATTTTAATCACAATATTCTTGTTAATATTTCTTTTAGGAAATACTCTGAAAGCACAATATATAAGCATACCAATTACAGGTTTTACAAGAGACGTAGTTGCAAATGGTGCGGCAACTTCTACAACTTCAACTACTGGTTCAGTTGATGGTACTTATGTTTTTATTGACAGCTCGTATAATCCGGGAAGTGGGGTTTGCCAGACGACTAACGTGTGGCCATCAAATAATATTATTAACAGTTTAACAACATCAGGCCTTACTTATATATTACAAGCTTCAAATGTATTCAATGACTTTCAGCTACTAGCTAATTCTTCAGGTACTCTTACAATAACTACTCCTGTTGCACTTACTAATATATATTTACTTGCATCCGGTGGTGGAGGTGTAAGCACTTTTAATGCAACTGTAACTTTTAATGATGCTACAAATCAAGTATTCTCTAATTTAACTGTTGTTGATTGGTGTAATGGAACTTCGCCAGCTTCATATCAGTTTTATAGAACTACAAGAAATACTGCTACAACTTGTTCAAATACACTTTGTCAGTATATGTATGATGTTAATCTGGCAATAAATGCAGCTAACTTTTCTAAGACTATAACATCAATAGCTTTAACCAATCAAACTGGGAGTGGAAGGCTTAACATATTTGCAGTTGGCGGGCATCTTATTGGACCTTGTACAACACCTTCAAGTCAACCAACAGCTTTAAATCTTAATCCGGGTACAATTAATATTACTGGTACTTATACTCCTTCTTCAGGGAATCCGGGTGCAGATCATTATTTAATAATAAGGGATACTGTAAATACACTAACTTCAAATCCAGTAAATGGCACATTGTATTCAAAAGGAAATCCATTAGGTGGAGGAACTGTGGTTGCTTATCAGACAGGAACAAGTTTTACAGATTCTAATCTTGTTGCAGGGATTCATTATTATTACTTTGTGTTTGCCGCAAATTCAAGTTGTACCGGACAATGTCAATATTTAACTGCTAACCCTCTTAAAGGAGATACTCTAATTTGGAATGGTGCATTAACATCTTCTAATCTTCCTATTATTGTTATTAATACTAACAATGTAACCATACCTGACTCACCTAAGATACCTGCTCATATGGGGATTATATACAATGGACCAGGGGTAAGGAATCATATTACTGATCCTTTTAATAATTATAATAATAACATTGGTATTGAAGTGAGAGGTTCTTCTTCTCAGGCTTTTGATCAGAAACAATATAGTATAGAAACCCGTGATGTTAACGGTATTCAAATGGATACTGTTGTACTTGGCATGCCTACTGAAAATGATTGGATCTTATATGCTCCTTATGATGATAAAACGTGTATGCGAAACACAATGACGTATGCATTAGCTAATAGAAGCGGACATTATGCTGTTCGTACTCAGTTTTGTGAAGTGGTTTTGAATGGGCAATACATGGGCGTATATGTTTGGATGGAAAAGATAAAGAGAGATGCTAACCGTGTTAACATTTCTAAGCTTACTCCTGCTGACTCTACAGGTGATAATCTTACAGGTGGTTATATCTTTAAAATAGATAAATCGACTGGAAGTGGAGGTAATGATGGTTGGAATTCTAGTTATCTTACTTCTCTTAATCATACAGTTCGTTTTCTGTATGATTCACCGGATAGTACTACACTCATTACACCTCAATATAATTATATTAAATCTTATGTTGATTCATTTGAAACTGCTCTTAAAGCAACTAATTTTGCTGATCCTGTAAATGGGTATAGGAAATATATGGATGTTAATTCCTTTATTGATTACTTTTTTATAAATGAAATTAGTAATAATGTAGATGGATATCGTTTGAGTACTTATTTATATAAAAATAAGATTACGCATGGAGGAAAGATTGTACTTGGCCCAGTTTGGGATTATAATATAGCTTATGGTAATGCCAATTATAATAATGGAACAGCAACTAATGTATGGACATATGCAACAGTTGAGTCTAATACGGGGGATGTTCCTTTCTGGTGGGCAAGGTTAATGCAGGATACTGTTTATAAATCAATCCTCAAATGCCGGTGGACACAACTACGACAAACAACTTTAAGCAATACCGCAATATTTAATTATATTGATTCAACTGTTAACCTTTTAAATGAAGCACAAGTACGTCACTTTGTTAAATGGCCAATACTTGGTGTTTATACATGGCCTAATCCTTCGCCTTATCCTACTAGTTATGCCGGTGAAATTACGGCTTTAAAGACATATCTCTCAACACGTCTGGCTTGGTTAGATGCTAATATGCCTGGAACTCTTACTCTACCTACTGTTAATCTTGGTAATGATACTGCTGTTTGTCCGGGTGGTTTTGTTCTAAACGCAGGCAATCCCGCTTGTACTTATCTATGGAATACAGGTGATACATCTCAGATGATAACTACTAATGCTGTGGGTGCTTATACTGTAAGTGTTAATAAAAACTATGGATGTATAAAGACTGATACTATCAATATTACTTTTAAACCTGTGCCTGTTATTTTAGCTGGGAATGATACTAGTATATGTAAAGGGAATACTGTAAGTTTGAATGTAACTGGGGTAGGGACTTTTGCTTTTGCATGGAATAATGGAGTGATTCAAGGTGCGCCTTTTGTTCCTTTAGTTTCTCAGTATTATACTGTAACGGCTACCGGAACCAACACATGTAAGAGTAGAGATTCTGTGTTGGTAAGTCTGATACCTTTACCTATTAAACCCATTATAACTATTAAATGGGGTGGAGTAGATACTCTGATTTCAAGTTCTCTTACGGGTAACCAATGGTATAAGAACGGGAATATATTATTGGGTGAAAATGGGCAAAAGCTTATTGTTTCTTCTTTTGTGAATGGCAATTATACTGTTACAGCTACTCAGAATACTTGTACTTCTGATATGTCGGATGCTGCTGCTATACATGTAGGGATTGAGAACTATACTGACAATTGCAGTTTTGTGGTGTATCCTAATCCTTTTAAAGATAAAACTACTGTTACTTACAACTTAAAAGTATCTGAATATACAAGGATAGCTATTTATGATGTTACCGGTAGAGAAGTTAAAGTACTTACTAATTCTATTCAGGATAGAGGCGAACATAGTGTTGATTTTGATGCTGCTTTGATAAAGGCTGGCGTTTATTTTTATACTATCAATGCAGGGAATGATACCTTCACAGGGAAGCTTGTTAAAGTGAACTAGGGGAAATTACGAATTACGAATGTGTCAAACGTAATTCGTAATTCGTAATTAATGTCCCCTTACTATTTCCAGCAAGTCTTTTTCCAGCGATACCTTTGGCGTTTCCACTATTCTCCCTATTTCTACTCCTTCTTTAAAGAAGATAAAGGTTGGTACTTTTAAGATATTATACTGTGCATCGTAAGGATCGTCAGAATATTTACCTCTTTTATTACAATAAATCTTAATGCTTTTGTTATCGTAATGAAGCATATCCATTATCATCATAAAGCGTGGAACTTGTTCTTTACTATCTCCGCACCAGGTTCCCATAAACAGCATTACACTTACATTCTCCATCTTATCATTAATCAGTTTAATACTGGCAGTATCGGGTTTATAGTATTTGTTTTCAGTTTTGATGGCTTCGCTAAACATAGCATTGTTTATAATCCCTTCTAAGCTGCATTTACCTATCAGCATTTCTTTTTGCGAAACACTGTCTATGTCTGTCTTGTTGAGTTCCTGAGTGTAGGCTGCTATTGTAAATGCAGTTGTAAGTATTATTAGTAGTATTCTTTTCATTTGATTATTATTATTATTATTAT
>CAIWDQ010000410.1 GCA_903911455.1 uncultured bacterium | reverse complement strand
TTATCCTAATCCATTCAATGAATTTACAAATATATACTATAAATTACCATATGATGGTGTAGTTACAATTCAATTAATAAACCTTTTAGGAGAAACTATATTACAACCAGTATCGGAATATCAAAATAAAGGAGAATATTCATTTTTATTAGATACTAAAAAGCTAAGTTTAGGACTATATCTATTAACATTTAATCTAAATAACAATATCAACTCTTCAAAGAAAACTATTAAGATAAGCAAAAGTAAATAAAACAATGATAATGAATTTGATTATAAGTAATTTTATTAAAATATCAATTTTCATGATGAATTCTAATTGCCATACATTTTTAAGTAATAAAGGGAGAAACTAAAACACTTAGTTTCTCCCTTTTAATAAATAAATTTTAAAAACAAATCTAATGATAATAGTTTCTATTATTGAATTAGAATATCTTTCTTTGCTGTAACTGAACAACCTGTAGTTGGATCAGTTTCAGTAACACTAATAGT
Source organism: uncultured bacterium (assembly GCA_903911455.1). GTDB lineage: Bacteria > Bacteroidota > Bacteroidia > Bacteroidales > JACABE01 > JBAXLO01. Next base: position 1,770 of record CAIWDQ010000410.1, on the reverse strand, counting down.
CCATTTGCCATACACTCCGCAAGGATTACAGAAATAGTCAGAAATACAATTTCTATCTGGAGTAGGATAAGTTATACTTCCAAAAGCACTCCATGAATACAAATGCCCACTAACAAGGGGTGTACAATACTGAATAGTTTCAAGAATTGCAACTGAATATCCATCATTGGGATAACCTGTTATAAAAGGTGTAGGACCTGGAATAATTGAAACAGTTGCTGAAGTACTCAAAGTTTCAGTATTAATCCCATCAGTAATTGACACTAAATTTAGAGTCTGATCAATTTGTATTCCTGTTAAAGTTATAGTTGCAACACCATTCACTAAAGTTACAGAAGTATTTGCACCTCCATTAATATTATATGTTACTAAATCACCATCAGTACCAGTTATACTAAAAGTAGCAGTATTTCCTTTGCATACTGATGCTACATCCGCTACTACAGACGCATTCATTGAAATAGCATTTGGTTGACCAATTGCAACGTAAATTACATCCTGACAAAGATTAACGTCCGTAACAGTAGCACCATATGTAGCAGAAGGTAGTCCAGTAATATCTTTAACATTATTATTATAATTATTATAGTCAGTCCAACTATAACTAAAGGGTGAATCTCCTCCAGTTACTGTCAAATTAATACTACCGTCAGTGCAACCAAAACAACTTGCATCAACATGAGTTTCACTTAATGTAAATGGTATTGGAGTAGTCCATGATTTGTCAAGGAAAGTACTTGTATAAACAACTGCTCCCCCTGGTGATGCATATTCACAATCTCCAGCAATAGTATTCCAGCTTAAATTTGTTAATGCCCCACTTGTTGGAAGCAAATTAAAATGTAAAGTAAATAAAACAGTTCCATCTGGCAAACTTATACCATTTCCAAAATAACCAATTATAAATTTATTATTATTGATATTACCATAAGCATTAACTGGTGGGATGGATGAGTTAAGAGTCACACCCTGATATGTAAATACTAATGGATCATAATCTAAAGTTAATGATATAGCCCCAATATTATTAAACCCATTTACCTTAATATCTACATCGTACACACCGCAAGATATAGGTGTTGGTGTTTCAATACTTGTAATTACAGGCAAACCATTTTGCATAATTACAATATTATTTAATGTTTGTGTACATAGATTTGCATCTGTTACTACTACCGAATATGAACCAGCTATTAGACCAGATATATTTTGGATGTTATTTGTATATCCTGAAGCTTCTGTCCAAAGATAACTATATGGTGCCACTCCTCCACTTACAGTGAGATTGATACTTCCATCATTTGCTCCATTTGAAGTAACATTTGTATGTGTTTCGCTTAAAAAAATTGGCTGTGGAATAGTCCATGATGGAAGATCATAGAAAGTTCTGGTGTATATCGGAAAACCTCCAGGACCAGCATATTCAACATTATTTGGGATAGTACTCCAGTTTATATAAGTTGCTGCTCCTGAAAACTGAAGTAAGTTAAAATGTAATGTAAACAAAATTGCATCATCAGCTAAATTTATTCCAGTCCCATTATAAGCTAGTCTAAATTCTCCAGGACTACTTATATTTACAAGATATAACGATTGAGAGAATAATGAATTTACTGTTACACCCTGGTAAGCTAAAACCAATGGATCAAAATCTAATGCCAAAGAAATTGCTCCAACATTATTAAAATCTTTTACAGTTACATCAATATCATATACTCCACACGACACTGAAGAAGGTGTATTAACTGATGTTTTTATTGCAAAACTGTT
>CAIWDQ010000409.1 GCA_903911455.1 uncultured bacterium | reverse complement strand
GATCAACAACACCATCGGGCAGATCCTGCTGGCGCGGAAGATGGGCAAGACCAGGATCATCGCCGAAACTGGCGCCGGTCAGCACGGCGTGGCCACCGCCACCGTCTGCGCCCTGATGGACATGGAAATATGGCAGAATTAAAGATTGATGGATTTGATAGACTAAATGCAGGATTCATGAAAATTTCGTTTTTAAACAAATTATTACCGAAAGCACAATCTTTTAAATGAATTGCAGTAAAATGCTGATTGTCGAAGCGATTAAAGATACTATTCATTATAACATTATGAGCAAAAACACCAATATTACAATTATTAAAGTAGTTTCTTGTAATACCCATATCGCCTATAGTAGTTTGATAATATTGAAGTACAGAAGCAGACGTAAATATTGCAGCTTCATCAGGCATTTGATAAGTACCGGAATAAGAAGGAGGATTTAAGCTCGTAATACCAATATTATCAAAATAATTATTATAGATATTAATAGCATCCGAATTATTGATTTTTATACCATATTGTATATCTTTAAAAAGATTTTGATTTGACGGATTAAAATTATCACCGATAGTTAATGTCAGCAGACTATTATCAACATCAATACCTGTTAAATGATTATCTCCACTAAAAAACCCACCATAACCAGGCTGATCCCATTCAAAAGTATTTAATGTAATAATACCCGGATCAGGATATCCTAAAGGGAGTGTGTTATTAAAAACTTTAATACCAATTTTATTGTTAACAAATAAAGTATTTGTAATATCAAAAGAGCCTCCATTTTCAGAGACCACTGCATTTTTTGCATCCTGTATAATATCATTATCTAATATTATATTGGTGCCATTGGCAAACATTGTCTGATTCCAAATACCATCCCAAGCACAGCATCCTTGTATATGCGAGTTAGTGATTTTAAGTGTAGCTCCTGACCAAAGAATAATCTTAGCATTTGGTCCCATAAAAATATTAGGACAACTATTCAGATATAGGGGTTGATCAATATATACTGTACCATCAAAATATATAAATGCAGATGTGGAAAAGCCAGAGGGTGTACTTCCTGCACTTCCAAACAAACTCCCATCAAAAATTGATGCATAATTATTACCATAATAACTACTTATTATATAACCTGCATGCATGTATCCGTTGCAATTAATCCCCGGATTTACATCGGTTTGTCCTTGATAAACAAGGCATCCATTAGCATACCCTTCAACATAAATAGTTTGTATTCCAACATTACCCCAGTCAGTAATATTCAAAATATCCTGAGATGATCCATAGGTGCTAGTATAATAATAACTAACACCCGTAGGTATAGTCCAAGAATAAGTAACATCATTTTGGTAAGGGACACTAAAAATACCTAGTAAACTACAATCATTGTATAAACCACCGCTTATTGTTATTGTCTGTACTGCTGGCGAACCTGGTATAATTGTAAAACTACCGTAGTATCTGCAGGGACTACTTCCATAATTAGGAGATATATTATCAATTGCTTCAAAGTAGTACGTAGTAGTTATACTTGGAACAGTAGTTGTATATGAAAAAGAGTTAGAACCTGTGTTTGTGAAATCTAACCAGCCACAAGGTAATGGAGTACAAGAATGACTTGTACTTTCCGGATTTCTTACAGTACTAATTATCCAATTATTACTATTTGATGATCCAGTTGGTAATGTTGCAGTAATTGTAATTGGATCCCCTGAATTTACAGGAGAGCCTGGGCATCCTAAATAAAGTGGGTTAGCATAATTAAATGTAGTTATTCTTGGTGTAATTTGAATATCATCTAACGTTAAAGACATATTATAACTACTTGAGGATCCTTTCGGAAAAATTATTATTTCATTAAATTGATCAGTATTTGATATAGAGAAAGATTGATTATCTTCGTATAAATGTAAATCATTAAAATATGGATATGTTCTATATGGAAAGGTATTAGGATAAACTGTAGGTAATGTGTTTATATTCTTATTATGATTTTGAATATCATTATCCAACAAAACAGTACCATAATACGGAATGTCATCTACTGAATTTCCACTTAATGTTACACCAGCAATATTGAAATCAGTTAATACAATATTAATTTTATTTATTCCTGAATTAGGGAAATCGTCCCAATATCTCATACTTACTGTGTAATTACCTGGAGTTAAAGACAAACCTGTTTGATATATGGCTTGTACTTTACTATTAGTTGTATATAATCTTGCTTGATAATCCCCATAATGATTTTCAAAAGGTAAACTTGGCTGTCCTAAACCTCGATTCCAATCACAAACATCATTATTTTGAAAAGCATAATATCCATTATATGCACCTGGAGGATAATTAGGACCCCAACCGCTAAGCACATATTCAAAACTCCTATTTTTAATTGATCCACAAGAAATAGGATAATTATTACAATTTGTAACAAAAGTAGGAATATAAGTTGTTAATAAAATTTCATCAGTAAATGAATTATTAAAAATTATTTTAAGATAATAATTCAATCCTAAACTAAGATTATTAAATTGAATACTATAAATTGTATCATTTACATTATATGTACTATCTAAAATTAAAGAATTACAATTACCATGATAAAGAATAATACTGGTAATTAATACTGTATTGCTTTCACCACTATAAATGTTCAGATTGTTTGTAAAACTGTTCGATGTAAAAGTAGACCAACATACATTAGAAGAGTTAACACTAATAGTAGTCCATTTCGACATACTACCAAAAATACTATCTATTACTGCAGCTTTGCTGCATGTATCTTGTCCGTTTACATTCATAATTGTAAAAGTAAACAACAAAGATACTAAAAAGATTAAAATCTTTTTCATATTATATAAAATTAATTTGTTTGTTGTAAAAAATTACATGTTTATTATTTATAACATGCAATATAAAAAAATAAAAATAAGAAAAATTGCCTGCCGCTAGTTGGCTTTT
>CAIWDQ010000408.1 GCA_903911455.1 uncultured bacterium | reverse complement strand
TATTTTTTTGTTAAAAAAAGAGATTCCTCTTTCAAAACCCGAAAAGGCTACTTCAAAAGTACAAATGGCTGGGTATTTGACCAAAAAGTACTTCCATTTTCATCTGCTAGAATCCCGTTTCCATCTGCTAGAACCCCTTTTTGTTCTGCTAGAGTCCCATTTTCATCTGCTAGAATCCCGTTTCCATCTGCTAGAATCCCGTTTCCATCTGCTAGAATCCCATTTCCATCTGCTAGAGTCCCATTTTCATCTGCTAGATAGCCAGAATACTCTGCAAGAGATACTTTATAGCCATTTAGGCTCCCATTGTTTTTATTTAATAAAATAAGATCATTATTTAATTAAGAAAGTTATTATAATTTTTTTGAAGTTTAATAATTTAATTAGATTAACTTTGCAACTTAATACTCAATTCATGAAACTAAAGATTACATTGCTTTTAATAGTATTTATTCCTTTGATAATTTATTCTCAAAATAAAGTTAGCAAAAAAGAGATTTATCATCAATGGAATAAATCTCAAATTTATTTTGACTCTATTAATAATTATACTACACAATTTGATTCAATAGTTGTATGTTTTATTAAAAAATTAAAATCGGATGGTGTTGATACCTTTGGGATATATTCTATAGAGTACCCGGGATATATGAGTACTGATTCTTGTGAATGTGGAATGTATCCTTGGGAAGCTTATGTACAATGGATTAAAGATGGAAAGACATTTCATCAAAAAATAACAAAATGTTGTAGTTATAAACCTAAAATAATTGAGAATTCAATATTAATTAGCTATTACAATAATAACCGGATTAATATTAATAAAGAAAGAATTATGCCGGTAATAAAAGGGGCTTCAAAAGGAAAAGGTGGTGAAATACTTTTTCATATGGAAGATGTTGATCATAATCAAAATTACACAATATTTTGCTCAATAAATGGAAAATCAAAACTAACTGCTTTTGAGCAATTTGAACTTGAAAACAAAAATAATCTATTTTATCAAGAAAATATTAACTCTTTTATATTTAAATGGCGAGAATTGATAGATAAACAGATAAATAAAATTGGTAGATAAATAAAGTATAAGTAAGAAGGAAATCAACGTGAAGCTAAAATGAAAAAGGGATAAAAAAATGGCAGTTAATTTTAATAAAGAATACATTACTTCGCTATGCTTCTAATAAAGATTTAGCATTAGCTACCTTATTCTCGTAATTCGTAATTCGTAATTCGTAATTTTTAATTATTTACCCTCCTGCTTTCTTGGCTTTATAGCCGGCTTTAAGGAGTATATCCAGAATCTTATCTCTAAAATCACCTTGTATAATTATTTCGTTGTCTTTGGCTGAGCCACCCACACCACATTTGGTCTTTAAGAGTTTGGCAAGATCATTTAAGTCCTGCTCGGTGCCAACAAAGCCAGTAATAAGCGTAACACTCTTACCTGCACGCTGCTTACGGTCGTGAAACAACTTTAAATTTTGCTGTTGTGGCGGCAAAGTTTCCTGCTCGTCGCTACCCTCAAACTGATATTGGTAATCAGGATTGGTAGAATATACTATACCTATAGGTCCTTTCTTCTTTGACATACTATTTAACAACCCCTCCTAACCTCCCCTGAGAGGGGAGGAATTTGTGAGTTCGTATTTAATGAGTTTATAATTCTTAATTCTTAATTTTTAATTCTTAATTGAATCATCGTAATTCGTAATTTGTAATTCGTAATTTATCTTTTAGGGAACAATAACCTTTAACGACAAATGGTTCATCTTAAAATGAAGATCTTTGGTCAACTTTTTAGATTCGCCATCAATATTAACAACACGGTTCTTCTTACGACTAACAAATATCTCGTCAGTCTTGATAAGTTCCACATACTTTGATTCGTGAACTCTCTTGTGGAAAAGCATGTGCGTAAGATAAGGTATCTTGAGCAAAGGAACTTTAGTAACAATACAAACATCCATCAAACCATCATTAATCTTGGCATCGGGAGCAATAGAAGTATTGTACCCGAACTGATCTGAATTAGCAAAACTAATAAATAAAGCACGTCGGGTAATGGTTTCGTTATTACAGTTAAGAATATATTTCTTAGGACGATAGTTAATATATCTATTACTCACAATACGGAAATAGGTCATGAAGCCTCTCCTCTTTTGGGTAGCAAAATGCTTGGCAACTAAAGCATCAAAACCGACACCTGCAATGCTAACAAAGTAATCATCGTTAACACTTATAGTATCAATAGTCATCTCGTTACCATTGTTCAATATCTCAATTGCTTTACGTACATTAATAGGGATGTTGAGGAAGTTAGCCAATCCATTGCCAGAACCCAGGGGAATGATACCTAATGTAACTTTAGTGTAAACAAGCTCTTTTGAAACTTCGTTGATAGAACCATCACCACCAACAGCCACAATAATATCAGCACCATCAGCCACAGCTTTACGGGCAAGAGGGCCGGCATGCCCGGCATACTCGGTAAACAAAATTTGAGCATCATACTTCTCTTTGTCAAGATAATGATCAATATCATCAGGAACATTCTGCTTCTTCCTGATCCCCGAAATAGGATTGACGATAAAGACGATACGTTTTTTGTTTTCCATGTGTTAATTTCCTATAGTAAGTTTATTTTCTATCAATCTATTGTTGTATTGCTGGATAATAGCTTTGATTAAAAGCTCCATAGTCTCACGTTGTTTAGGCAAAACAGTGATAAGATTCTCCTTAAGTAAAGGGTCTTTCTTAATATTAAATAATGCAGTTGACTTGATGCCATCAAATCTTAAAGCATAATTATCTTTTATCAGTTGATACTGTCCGTTGATATAAGTAATGTCGAAATGAGGAGCATTAGCATCAAATACTGACTTACCAAAGGCAAAATAATTCTTATCAAAATTTAAATAATCAAGGATAGAAGGCATAATATCTATCTGCTGAATAATCTCATCTTTAGTACCTTTAAGTTCGCTACCATGCATGTAGAAAATTATAGGAACAGAATACATGCCAACACTATTCTGATAATATTCCATATAAGCCTCAGAAGTATGGTCGGCAGTAATCACAAAAAGAGTACTATCAAACCAAGGCATCTTAGAGGCAGTCTCAAAGAAACGTTTTAAAGAATAATCGGAATAACCCACAGCTTCCTGAATTAATAAATTACCCTTCTTAAATTTACCCTTATACTTAGCAGGCACCGTGTAAGGATGATGCGACGACAAAGTAAATACAGAAGATAAGAAAGGCTGAGAGAATGTATTCAACTTATTGGCATAATACTGAAGGAATTCTTCGTCCTTAATACCCCACTGCCCATCGTAATCATTCTCGTTATTATATTCTTTCCTCCCGAAATAATTATCAAAGCCAGCAATCTTAGTAAAAGAATCAAAACCCATAGTGCCATTAGTGCCTCCATGAAAGAATGAAGTATGATAACCTTCTTTTTTGAGTAGATCAGCAATACTATTAATTTTATTACCGGCAAAACATGAAGTAATATAAGCTTCGTTCATCAAAGTAGGAATACTTGCCAGAACCGCCGGAATCCCTTCAATAGATCGTTTGCCATTAGAGAAGCTATTAAAAATTAAACTTTGCTTAATTAATGAATCCAGAAAAGGAGTATATCCCGAATAGCCTTTTATGTTATTCAAAGCTCCAATATGCTCTTTCGAGAAACTTTCAAGAATAATAACTACAACATTTAGTTTCCTGAAAGGCTTATTTTGATTAGAATAAATATGGTTAGGAGTGTAAATGTTTTCTAATTCATTTTTATTGGTATAATATTGTTGTTTATGTATTGTAGTTTTATCTAAAGTTTTAAGAATAGTGAAAGGAGTATTTAAAACAATGGGGATATTCTTAGAATCACAGTATTTAGCAGCATTTATAATATCAACAGGCTTAAGCTGAAATCCACCACGTATACCTATTATTATTATAGGGATACATATAATAAATATATATGTATGGTTTAAATAGAATTTATACCCTTTATATTTACTTTCGTTAACTCTAAATCTATTGTATAAATATATTAACAGGAATACAAATACTATCCATAATACAACGATGTACCAAAAGTCTCTTATGAATTGTGGTAAGAGTTTATTGAAGTCGCCGCCAACACCTAAATAATTAAAAATATCACCTGTAGTTCTTTTAAAAGTAAATCTGTAATAGATAATATCAATAAAGTTGGCCATAAAGCCAATACTATTAGTAATATAAAATAGTATCGCAGTTGCATTACTATAAATTCGGTTGTATTTTATCTTTAAAGGAATAATCCATAAAAATATATAAAGAGAATTAATAATAAAGACTGCTGAAATATCAAAACGTATCCCTCCAAGCATTATTTTTACAAACTCTGAAGCTGTAATCCCTGAAAAATATGCCAGATTGAAGAGGTAAAAAAATAATCTGCATAAAGTAAACAGGATTAAAACAAAAGTAATCCTATATAATAGAATTGTATGTAAATTTTGGTGAAATTTCTTCTTAATATTTATCATTAAAATTACGTTTTTGTCAAAAAAGTTGAAATATTGAGGAGCAAAAGTACTAATAAAGTACAAATAAATTGTCTTAAAAAATAAAATTCTCTTTTTAGACC
>CAIWDQ010000407.1 GCA_903911455.1 uncultured bacterium | reverse complement strand
TTGCACTTATTATTTAATAAAAAACATGTATGAAGTATTTTGTAATTGAAGGAACGTTTAAAGAAAATTTTCCTATTGATAAAGATGAACTAATGAATATTATAACAAAACATAGAGAATATTTGCAAATAGGTTTTGATGCAGGATGGATATTGTGTTCAGGCCCTAAAGCATACTCAGGTGGTGGTGTTGTATTAATGAAAGCTGAATCTATTGATGTTGTTAATGAGTATTTAAACAATGATCCATTAAAATTATGTGGAATTCAGCAGTATAACATTGTGGAATTTAAGCTTTATAAATTTCAGGAAGAAGCTAAAAATTGGTTTAACTAATATAATATATAGGTATCAATGAAAATTCTATTTACTTTCATATTTGTAATTATAGTTAGTTGTGGCTTTTCGCAAACAGATGATTTTAATCAATTACTTGAGAAAGGCAAAGCTGAATTTAAGAAAGAAGACGATAAGCAAGACTTCTTTGTTGCTGCGGAAGCTTTGCAGAAGGCAGTTGCACTTAAACCCGAAAATACCGAAGCTCATTATTTCTTAGGTTGTGCTTACAGTAGAACCAATTCGAAGGATGCTAATATGTTGCTTAAGATGACCGCAGAAATGACTATCAAAGTTAGTGAGCAATTTGAAGCTATAATTAAATTAACACCTGAATATAAAGGTGAAATTATAATTCTTGATCCTTACTCAAAGCTAAATTCGGAGTGGTCGTCGTTGGCTATGAAATACTGGTACTATAATAAAACTGATTCGATGCAGTGGGCTTATAATGAGAGCAAAAAGAGAGGTGGATTTAGCGAGTTTTTAGTATCACAAAGTCGGGCAAAGTTAGATATTTGCGATAAGAATGCTATTTTGATTTCCTCGGGTGATAATGCTACCTTTCCACTTTTTTATGTACAACAAATTGAGGGCTATCGAAAAGATGTTTCGTTAATTGATATCAGCCTTCTCAATACCGAATGGTATGCAAGAGTTTTGGCTGGCAAAGGGGTTATAAGTTTTGATAATAAAAGAAAATACGTTGATACAATACAGTATTGTGAGTGGAAAGATTCTTTAATTACTATCGAAAATTTTTCGTGGACTGTAAAACCAAGTTATTACGATCTTTATCTAGGGAGAAGTGATATCCTTTTTATGAGTATTTTGAGGGATAATAAGTTTAAAAGAAGCATTTATTTTACTACAGCTTTCAACGAAAGTATGCGTCTTAGCCTTAAAGATTATTTGATTTCGCTTACAATGCTTGATAAACTAAATATAAATAAAGAACCTGAGCTATCTACACCTAAATTTAAGACTGAGATTTTAAAGTTTCTTCCATCAATTAAGCAAGTTAATAAATTTAGTCCTGATGAGATGAGTTTTATCGATGATATTCGTTATGCTGTTTTTTATAAGATTTATAATGTTATGAATGATGATAAAACCTCGGCTAAAGATTTGCTAATGATGCTGGATATGTATACAGACGAAAAAACGTATCCTATACAAGTAAAGAGTGTTAAGGAATTTTCGGATTATATACATAAGTCATTATAATCAGATAGCATCCTAAAAATAGTTATGGTACATCAAGAATTTGTTACTTACTCAATTTTTTTCCAGATGAGTTAGTAACAGTGTTACCAACCTAAATTTTTTTTCCAGATGAGTTAGTAACAGTGTTAACTACCCAAATTTTTTTTCCAGATTGGTTAGTAACAGTGTTACCAACCTAAATTTTTTTTCCAGATTGGTTAGTAACAGTGTTA
>CAIWDQ010000406.1 GCA_903911455.1 uncultured bacterium | reverse complement strand
ATTTATCTATAATACTGTTTATCTGACACAAAGTATAAAGTCTATAAATTTAATTGAACATAAAAAATAAATATAAAAGGAGTTTAGTAACTTTTTTCATTTAAAATGGTATAAAAATGGAATATTTTTACTATATTTGTTGTTTAATAATAACTAATACTAATTAAAATAAAAAAGGAGATTCGTTATGAAAAAAATTACATTCTTTATTTGTACAATATTTATGTTAAATAGTTTGATTTCATATAGTCAGACAAGTATTTTTGAGATGAGTGATTTTGTAAATTATCAACGTTTGCATAAGAAAATAGCTATTGCACCTTTTGATATAAGTGTTGATATAAAAAGTATGCCGAGAGATCTTTCATTTGATGATCTTAATAAATTACATAAAAATGAAGCTTTGTTATTGCAGGACTACTTTTTTGCTGTAATGCTTAATGAGAATCAAAATAAAAGATTAACCGCTGAATTGATTGATGTTAGGAAAACAAATCAACTGTTGGATAAAAATAATATTAACTTCTTTAATATCACCAAGACTTCATATGAAGACTTGGCAAAGTATTGCGATGTTGATGGTATAATTACAGTGTCTGTTTACAAATCTAATCCAATATATGGTGAAAAAACAAGAAACAGAATTGATATTAAGGTTTCTATTCATGATAAGAGTGGTAAGTTAATCTGGGAGTACTTTGATGGTTATGAAGGTGGTCCTGATTCAACTTCTTTTTCAATAACTAAAGCTTTGTTAGAAAAAGCTGCAAGAAAGATACCTTATCGTAATGTAATCAAAGAGCCTAAAAAATAAGTTATCACTAATTAATTTTCATTAAACAATTATTATGTTTATCTCTTTTTGAATTAATCTATTCCAAAAATACTATTTATGAAAAAGCTTTATTATTTAAATAAATTGTACAACATAATTTTTAATAAGCTAATTCTTTTCCTTAGCTTAATCTCTATTTTAGTACAATCTTGTGTTAAAGATGGAGATTTTGATTTCAATAAATTAGCTAGAAGTCAATATAACCCAACATTTGCTGCACCTTTTGTGAGCTCGAAACTTACATTAAAGGATATTTTAAAAGATACATCAGGTATTATTCAAGTTAATATTGATCAATCTTTAAAACTTGTTTATTCTACAGGTAATTTATATTCTGTTATGGCTAAAGATCTTCTTATCATACCAGATCAAAGCATTAATACAGACACTACTAACATTCCTATTGTTATAGTTAACCCAGGCGACACAGTAATGTATTCTATAGTTAAGCCATATTCTCTTGCTATGCCTGAAGCAGGGCAAAGAGCTGATAGTATATATTTTAAATCTGCTCAATTAGTTATGAATATTCAGACTAATATCAATCATTCCGGTAAGATTGATCTTACAATACCTAATATTAGAAATATGTATGGAGATACTTTTAAAATTCACATTCCATATCAATATACTTCAGGCACTACTACAATTCCTGTTAATAGTGATTTAGCTGGTTATACTATTCATTTTAATAATGCTCCCGGACATACTAACGAATTAACATTAAACTATAAACATTATATTTACGGTGATAATAATCCTAACTTAGGTAGCTATTATGTTCATCTAAATGATAATATTAAAAACATTCAATACGGTAAATTATTCGGTTATATAGGACAATACACTTTTAATTTAAAGGACACTACTTTCTTTGACATCTTTACAAATAATACTTTATTGGACAATCTTCAACTTGACAATGTGAATGTTGGTATAACTTATACTAATTCTTATGGATTACCTGTACAAGTAAATGTTGATAAGTTTCAAGCTTATTCAGGTACTAATACTGTTGCTGTTCATGATTTCCCCAGTCCGAACCCTTTTAGTCTTAATTATCCTAAGGTGAGTTTAAATCAGGTTGGACAAACTATTAACGGTTCAATTCCATCTGTAAATAGTACTGATCTTGCTAATGCTATAAATATCGGTCCTAAATTTATTGTTTATAATGTTACAGGTAAATCTAATCCAACAGGTTCTACTACTGAAGAAAACTTTGTTCTTGATACCAGTAAATTTACTATCGGTGTAAATGTAGAATTGCCTTTAGAGGGTAAAGTAGGTGGATTTGTTATACAAGATACTCTAGATTTTAATTTTGACAATAGTACTATTGATAAAATTGATAATATATCTTTTAGAATCAATATGACTAATGCTTTCCCATTAGGTGCAGATGTTCAGGTATATTTCGCCAACCAATTATTTAATATAACTGATTCTTTGATTTCTTCCGGACAAGCAATAATAGTTTCAGGTATCGTTAATCCTGTTACCAGAAGAGTTGTAAGCCCTTCTTCAAAAACTACAGAAGTTATTCTTAACAATAACCGTGTTCAAAATTTGAGATATGCTAAGAAACTTATCATTAAAGCAAAATTATCATCTTATAATTATCCCACACAAGTGGTAAAAATATTTAACGATAATTATATTGATGTTAAGCTGGGTATGAAAGCCAAACTTAAAGTTAATCTATAAATTGGGGAGGATCTTTTATGAAAAAGAAATTAATTACTACTATTATTTTTTCTATTTCCTTGTGTTTATACATTACAAGTATCAAAGCTCAGGATGGCAACGTTATCAATTTCATGCAAACTGTTCCTCAGTCTAATTATAATAATCCAGCTGCTATTCCTTCAGTTGGTTTTTATTTAGGGATTCCTGTTGTATCTACCATAAATATTGGTTTAGATAATGGCAGCTTTTCTTACAATAATATCTTTTCCAGAAGAAATCAACCTTCTCCTTATGATTCTATTTACATTGATGTTGATAAATTTCTAGGTTCTATCAAGGGTAGTAATAAACTATCTTATGATATTTCTTCTCAATTGTTTGGTTTAGGATTTAAAGTTAAACGTAGCTATTTTACTTTCTCTATTAATAGCAAAAATACTATCAATGCTAACTTTACTAAAGATTTTATGACTTTTCTTTTAAAGGGAAATGATGCTTTTATAGGAAAGAATGCTAATATTGGTGATTTTAAATTTGGTATGAATTCGTATCTTGAAGCTTCTTTTGGTTTTACCAGAGAAATCAATAAACGTTTATCTGTTGGTGTTAAGTTTAAATATTTAATTGGCTTAGTTAATATTTACACCGAAAGATCTAACATTAATCTTTATACTGATCCAAATACTTATGCTTTAACTGCTACTTCCGACTTGCTTATCAGAACTTCTTCTCCATTTGACAGTCTTACTAATATTAAAACAAAAGATGCTAAATGGGCAGATATGAAACAAAATAAAGGTATTGCCTTTGATTTTGGCGGTGAATACAGATTAACTAACAAATGGTCGTTTGGTCTAAGCGTTGTTGATCTGGGTTATATTGACTGGACTAATAATGTTAAAGTTTATCAGAGTAAAAATCCTAATGCGCCTTTTAATTTTAGTGGAATTGATATTAATACGGCTTTTAAAGATGGTAAACTTGATACAACTGCTATTAATAATCTTGTTGATTCACTTAAAAACTCAATGGGTATTGAAAATGTAAAGGGTTCTAAATATCGTGCTCCTCTTAAGACTAAAATTTATCTTACAGCATCCTATTTTCTTACAAAAAGAGATCGTTTTGGATTTGTAATGAGGAACGATATCGTTAATCAAGCTGTTAATACGTCTTTAACTCTCTCATATAATAGATATGTTGGCAAGAATGTAGCTTTAACTTTTGCTAATACATTTGTTTCGGGCAATGCTCTGAATCCCGGTGGTGGTATTACGTTTAATCTTGCGTTTATTCAGTTTTATTTTCTTGTTGATCATTCTTCTTCTTTTTATCTTGCGGATGTTAAAAACTTTAATTTTCAGTTTGGTATCAATTTAGTAACAGGCAAAACTAAACCGGGTGAAAGATTTACCGAGCCTATAAAAAAGGATGATTACGAAGGTAAAAGCAAGAAGAATAAGATTATTGTAGAACCAGAGGCTATTGATTCTACTTTGCTTAAAACTCCGGTGGTAATTCCTCCAAAACAAGAAACTCCAGTTATTAAAACTGATAGTTTAAAGACTAAAGCTGAAGCTAATAAGTTTGTTGTTGATACTCTTAAAACACATCCTGACACTTTAAAAACCTTAAAGACAATGGATACTACTTTTAAGAATATGAATGATACTTTGCGTAATGGTTTGATTAATGTTGATACAACAATTAAAAAGCTAAGCTTACCGCTTGATTCTCTTAAAACTAATAAGAATCAAGACACTATCCCTGCAAATAAACCTGAAGGGAATGTGCCACCTGTAAATCAGAATCCTACTAATAATCCTATTAATAATGATGCTAATAAAAATACACCTGCTCTTGTTCCTAATGAAGTAACTCCACCTAAGCAGAATTAGAAGATTTGGTGATATGGCGATATTATTATTTGGTGATATAGTGATTTAGTAATTTAGTGATTTAGAATACATCTTGTCAGGTTTTCTTATCCTGACAAGTTTAGAAATACATTACCGCTTAGCAGTTCTTCTACTGCTTAGCGGTTTTTTATTGTTGTATCTTATATAAATATTAGTAAACCACTTTTGGGATAAACCTTTTATTGTTTCAATTTTTAGAGTAATGAAACCAATAACTTCACAACACATTGTTATTAATAATAGTTAGAGATTAATTAACACATCTAAAAGAGCAATTCCGGTCTCTGGGAAAACCATTCTCGGAGCTCCGGGAATGATTCTCGGAGAGGCGGGAATGATTCTCGGAGAGGCGGGAATGAATCTCAGAGCTCCGGGATTGATTCCCAGAGAGGCGGGATTGATTCCGAGAGAGGCGGGATTGACTCCCAGAGCTCCGGGAATGATTCTCGCAGAGGCGGGAATGGTTCTCGCAGCTTCGGGATTGATTTTCCAAGAGACGGGAATTTGAAATTAACACATAAAAGAGCTATAAAGATAAGTGTTTTCTTAAAAATTAAACCAAGATTAAAATTACATTAAAATTAAAAATCACTTTAAATACTCAAGTTCGTATGTTTGCAAAAAATAAGTTTCAGAAATAATTACTAAGTTTGTATTGTAGTAAATAACATTAATAATAATAAATCTGAAACTTATGAGAACACAAAATTACAAATTAGATTTTAATGGACAAAACATTTATGTAGGTTTTGACGTACATTTAAAAAGTTGGAGAGTAACAATTATGACAGAACATTTGACCCATAAGACTTTTTCTCAGTCTCCCAAACCTGAATTACTTT
>CAIWDQ010000405.1 GCA_903911455.1 uncultured bacterium | reverse complement strand
AAACACTTTTGTTTATATTATTGATTTTATAAGCTACTTCTATGATATATTTACCGTTTGATAAAGCACTGGTATTTATATTGATATTTTTATTGACCTTTTTATCTAAAGAAATCTTTTTAAACAGAACACCATTCAACAAATATATATTAATATTAGTGATAGTTGTAAGAGGATTCTTATTTTTTATATTGATAAAATCATTAACAGGATTAGGGAAAACCTTAATGTCAGGTTCAGCATTCTGATTATTAATAGTAATAGAGCTGGTGATAGTAAGAACAACTGAATCGGAATAAGATGTAAAACAATTGTTAGTAAGTTTTAATCTGAAAGCAGTACCGGTATAACTAATATTAGGTTGAGTAATAGTTAGAGTATCAGTTAAGACCCCATTAAAGTAAGTGTTATTATAAATATCATTCCAACCACTCCCTTGATTTTGTTGCCATTGTTTAGTGGTAGCACTGTTAGCAATAGTTGCAAAGCGTACATTCTGCCCCGATATTATACTTGTAGAAGTAGGTTGAATACTAAGTGAAGGAGATTGAATAGCATTAACGTATCCATTATTATAGTTTACAGTAATTGTATTTGCAAGCCAATCAGAAATCTCACAACCTGGAAGTAAAGTAAGTGCACAACTATTGCCAAGAATTTTAAATTTAAGATTAGCATATATGGTATTAACAAAGTTAACTCCTCCTCCAATAGTAACCCATGAGATAGCTACCTTGCTTGCAAGTGGCCCTGTGTTGCCAGTGCCTGTATGAACATCGTTAAACATTGTACCTGGGGCTAAAGGAGTAATGTTAACCAAGCTGACAAACTTTAATGAGGTGGTATCATAGCCGATAAACAAAGTAATAGCGCCAACACTATCAATAGCTGTCATATTAATAGGAATCGTAATTGTATCGCCCAAACATGCTGTAGCCGAACCTAATTGCAAAGTCTGACAGTTAGCCTGAGTAATACAAAAGATTGCTATAGTTAGAATAAAGATTTTTAAATATCTCATATATATGTAATATTAAATTTACTTATTAAATGTATCATCGAAACAAATAAACAAAGAAAACAATTTAAAGTCATTATGTTTAGAAAATATTTTCATAAAATGCTAACATTAATATATATTCTTTATAAAATTCACAATGTACAAAATAGGGTTTTATAAAAGAACGCTCAATTATAGTACAAAAGTATATAAAATATATGAATGAACATTCAAAATATCAATAATATCTTTTATAAACTTAAAAAGCCTGTTCTGTTTTGTAAGATAAAACAGGCTTTTGATATAAAGATTGAAATAAATTATAGTAAACTAAAATAGTAGGTAACCAATGCCAATGTTAATACTCCATAGATTATAACTAAACAAACGTGAAGCTGATGCATATTTTACAGCATCATTATAATTACCATAACTATTAAAGCCTGGTTTAACCGTATTAAAAATGCCGCCTCCACCTGCAAAAAGAATACCGACTTGCACAGATGAATTTAAGACTAAATGATCAAAATATATCCTTTGATTGCCTACATTAAGACTTAATCCGAAGGTACTGTTGCTACTGTTATCTGGTGTAGTAGAAATTTTAGTCATTACATCAGGGAAATTAGTATAATTATTTTGACTCCACATGTAATTATTATCCCACGAATAATAATCAAGAGAGAATTTAAGATAACTTCCTAGAGGTGCGATATTTCCTTTGATAAATCTTTTATAGTAAAATGAATATCCTTTTACTGACATACTGCCAACACCATTCGGTTTAGGAATCATATCTGAGCCAGTTGTAGAATAACCATAACCATAATCCAAATCGTCAAAATTAAACATGGTTTTGAAAAGAGAGAATGAAACACCAATTGAGGAATGCTCGCCTGTAACAAATTCCAACCCAAAAGTATGTTTAAGATTAAAAGATGTCAAACCATCTTTCCCATTAACGTTTGGCATAGAGAAAGAAGGCCTTGTGTGAATATCATACATGAATATAAATTTCTTTCCCATGTAACCAGATACCTGTGCCTTTGATAAATTAGTAACCAATAGACTAATTATTAGTATGTATATTATTTTTTTCATAGCGATTAGTGTATTATTATATTTAAGTATCTATTATCTATTAAAGTTTTTACACTTTTTTATCTTATTAAAAGTATTATATAACTGGGAATTTAGATAATCACTCCTGTCTCTTTATGAAAAAGGATAAGAACTTCTGTAAATAATCTTCCCTGTTTTAATGTCGAACAGAGCATGAAGATAAACAGTATAGTATTCGGGAACTGCAACTAAATAAATAGAGATAGGGATAGGATACACTAAACATGCATAAGCAAAAGCATTAAGGATAACTCGGGAACTTTTCTTAACTCTTGACGAATATACTCCTGAAAGGTCGACATAGCGTGTGTTATATTTAGTAATTACCGGGTCAATGTATTGAGTTGTATTAGAAATGTAATTATTTTCGTCTGGTAAGTATAAACTTTCTGAGATCAGATCTTTCACTAATGAATAATCATTATAAAGGTCTACATCATCAGCAGTAAACTCTGTAGGAACTAGAAGATTGGTTTTAATTTTTAGCATTTTGGTTATCTTCTTTATTCTTTCGATATATTCAATATGGTTTTGAGCTGACGACATATACTTAAGCATTTCTTTATGACGTTCGTCGATCTTTAAATAAAAAGGATTAAAGATAATAATGTTATTTATTTTCTCGGGAAGAGCAGCTATTTCTTCTTCTGATTCTTCATGAGATAAAGTATTAGATGTCCTCTTTTTACGTTTTACAACTCTGTCTTCGTCATAGTCTTCTTTTTTAGAATTCTTTTTAAATTTATCAAAGTCTTTCACAAAATCTTTATCCTGAAACAAATCTACAAGCATAAAATTAAAGTAATTTTGTTTTTCTTTTGTCTCAGTGTTTTTCTTTTTCTGTTTGATGCGATCGTATTTATTGTTTGCCTTTTCTACTGCAACAGTATCAATTGTAAGAGGATTAACTGTATCTTTAGAAGTTGCTAAATCAGATGTTTTAAGGTCGAGTCTTTTGAAGATATCTTTAAACATATTATCTTTAATAGCTGCTAGATATTCGTTTTCGGGATGTTGTTTATATGTTTTCCAAATAGTACGTAATGCAACCAGACATACTTCTTTTCTTTCAAGTTTCTTTAAAAGGAAATTCAATTGTTGAGATTCGCCTTCAAGTTTTTTATAATCGGTCATGCCATTCGACATCTTGCCATCAAGTCTTAGCTTTGCCAATAGATACATACTTGTTGTGATTGACTTCTCCAGATAAAAGTTATTAGGATATTCTTTAAGCATAATATAAGAATTATAAATGGCATCATCATAATTCTGATCGATTATAAACTGATTGATACATTCGAAGCGAGCAAGTGTTTTTACGGTATTAAATAATTCTTTAGGTTGAACAAAAGCTTGTTTGCCTTTATTATCCATGCTCTTTACAAGCTCTTTCAATGCTTCTCTACGCTTAAGTACGTTCGGGTGGGTACTTAAAGTATCTTCATAATCTTCTTTCCCTTTAATGGGAGTTAAGTTTTCAAGTCTGTAAGTGTCAGGAAACTTAAAGTAAGGAGATTCGAAATATGATTTATCAAATTTTATATCATCGAAAGGAAGATATGCATATTGCAGAACATCCATTGCACCATCTATTTCGCTTAACGAATAATTTGATTTACTATAATAATCTGTTAAACCATAATTATCAGCATCGCTTTCCATTTCTCTTGATCTATGATGGACTTTTAGGAATGATTCATCAACATCATCATTTTCGTATCTCTTATTTTTAAGAATTTTGTTCTTAGTCATATAAAAATCCATATTATGTTTTCTCACATAATGAACTATCTCATGTGATAATACATAAGCAAGTTGTGCTTCGCTGGTTACCTGGGCTATTAAACCAAGATTTACAAATATGATTCCTTTATCAGTTGAAAAAGCATTGACTGATGGAGATTTTACAACATAAAATCTAAGAGTTTTTCTTAATTCAGGTTCCTCTTTAAGGATATTATCAGCAATAACGTTGATGTACTTAGTTACAGGATCGTTGAATAGTACTTTGCCACTAATTAATAGCTGATTGATATAGAAATTACTTTCTTGCAAAAACTGATCTTTAGCTTTGTTTTCCGACCGTCTATTCGATTTTTCAATTGTACTTTTATCATCATTATACTTTTCTATATAAAGTTTAGTGATATCATCCGGTACTTTGCCTGACGATTGTAGACGTTTGAATTGATTAAAATCAATTTCTTGTTGTGCTTTAGGTGTAGAGACAAAGCATAAAATACTAAGCAATAATAGGTATACTTTCTTCATAAGCTGTTTTTTTTTATAATTATGATTAAACCTTTTATTATTGAAGGTTTATTAATTGTTGCCAAAAGTATAAATAAATTTAATACAACAACTATTTTCATCGAAAATAATCTTTGTTGTTGTATTTATTTGTGTGTTTTTGGTATAAAACTAAATATCACAGCAGATAAATCTGATAAATCTATTTTAGAATCCTGATAGGTTTTTCATCTTACCAGATTTTTGACGACATTACTCATTATCTAAAATAAAAAAGTCCGTTAGACAAACGTTTAACGGACTTTTT
>CAIWDQ010000404.1 GCA_903911455.1 uncultured bacterium | reverse complement strand
GTTAGTAAACTTTTAAAATGTAAAATATTACCAAAACATCTCAAGTTTTTCAACTCCCTTTTTTATTTGCGGATTTAAGGTTATGTATTTTTGTAAAAGTTATTTGTTAAAAAATAAAAAAGATTAATAATGGCAAACAAAAGGATCAAACTAATACTAATTATTGGATTTATACTCAGTGTCTTTTCAGTAGGAAACTTATTCTGTCAGCGATTTGCGACTGGATTTGATTTTGACAGTATCTATAATAAAGGGGAAAGTGTGATTAATTCAGATGTAAGCATTGCGAAACAATGCCTTAATAAGCTTGAATATTATAAAAAGGAATTGTCTCCTATCCAACAAGCACAAACTAATTATTTAAGGCTAAGAATAATTTATTCAGATACTAATGCAGTAAAAGCACTTGACAAGAGAATGTTTGCAGCACCAGATTCACTTGGTCATTTTGATGCACTCCTATACACCGCAGGGAAATATCTTGAAAAGTCAATGCCCGATAAAGCAATTCCATTACTAATGAAAGTCCTTGACACATTAAAAGCAGGCTCAGAAAAAGCTGACTATTGTAATATTAATCTATGTGAAGCTTACAGACAAAAGCAGGAATATGACAAAGGAATTGCAATACTAAACGAGATATTGAACAGCAAAAGAACAGTTTCGGATGTTAACACGGCTTATGCTTACAACCGTCTGGCTGCTATTTATGACGAGTGGAGAATTAATAAATACAACATCAACGATTCTGTAGTAAAATATTTGGAGCTTTGTATTGCTTTATCCGAAAAAATAAACAGCAAATCAAATCTGGCATTATCTCAAAACGAACTTTGTTATAGGTTAACCTTAGCACATAAGTATGACAAAGCTCTTGAATTATCATTAAAAGCAGTAAAGAATTTTGATGAAGCAGGAATGTATTATTGCGAAATGAATGCTTTGATAAACCTAAGTCATATTTATATCAGATTAAAAGAATATAAACCGGCTCTTCAAGCACTTGTAGATGCTACAAATCTTTGTGAAATTGAAGAAAACAGAAACCTTTTTATGCGATTATACTATCAGCTTGCAAACTTCTATAATCTAACCGGACAATATAAAGAAGCTTATGATTTTATGAGGATAAGCCGCACTCTTCTTGATGATTTTTACAGGGACAGGATAAGTAGCCAGATCAACGAACAATCAGCCAAGTATGATCTATTTGCAAAGGAACAAAAAATAAAAGAGGAAAAACAAAAGAATGAGTTTCATAAAAAACAATTGACATTACTTATAATGATTTTGGTTTTTATAAGCATTGCATTTGTGCTTAGTCTTTTTTATTTCAGGTTAAAAAGAAAAGAAATTAATAAGCAAAAACTGATTGAGGCCGTTATAGAAACCGAAGAGAAAGAGCGTAAACGAATAGCATCTGATTTACATGATGGATTGGGACCTTTGTTATCGGCAGCAAAACTCTATTTTCAGGCATATATTGATGCTGCAAATGTTACAGACAAAATTGAGATTGAATCAAAACTTAAAAACATTATTGAAAATGCAATTAATGATACTTCTAGGATTTCGCATAATATAAGTCCGCATATCCTAGAAAACTATGGGCTTATAACAGCTTTAGAAAATTTTATAAGTGATATTAGTATCAGTAAAAATATAAAGTTCGAGATAAATTTAGAGAAACTTGAACGTTTTGATTTAAAGGAGGAACTGACAATTTACCGTACAATTTCGGAACTTATTAACAATACTATTAAACATGCAAAAGCATCGCTGATAAGGATAAAGATTTTTTTATCAGAAGATGGTATGTTGAATCTTATATACGAAGATAATGGTGTTGGTTTTTCAGTTAAAGAAAAAATGAATGCGAAAAATGGAATTGGTTTTAAGAATCTTGAAAACAGGATTCATTTCTTTAAAGGAAATGTTATTTTCGAAAGTCAACCAAATAAGGGAATGAAAGCCATAATTAAAATACCTTATAAAAAAATCACCATCAATGAAACAAATTAAAATAGCAATTATTGACGACCACGACCTTTTTAGGGAAGGTATTAAACTTGTAATAGGACAGATTGAGAATTTTGATGTTATTTTTGATACTTCAAATGGGATTTTTTTCTTAGACTTTTTGCAAAATTCAATACCGGATGTGGTATTAATGGATATAAATATGCCTATTATCGATGGAATTGAAACTACACGGAAAGCTATTGAATTATACCCAAGCCTAAACGTAATTGCCCTTACAATGTTCTCTGATACGACTCATTATACTCAGATGATAGATGCAGGGATAAAAGGTTTTATACTAAAAAAATCGAATAAGTTCGAACTACAGCAAGCTATAGTTACTGTAAATTCAGGTGGTAATTATTTCAGTCAGGAAATATTGCAGAAGCTGGCTTTTCAGAATGTTAATTTCACATCCGGGCTTAATCAGTTTACACATCGCGAACTGGATGTACTTAATTTAGTTTGTAAAGGTTTAACTACTCTAGAAATTTCAGAGAAACTCTTTATTAGTGTAAAGACTGTTGAAGTACACCGCAATAATATTTTCCGCAAATCGGATGTAAGGAATATTTGCGAGTTAATCATATGGGCTATCAGAAACAACTATTTCTCGGTAGAGTAAATCATCCTGACAGGTACAGCTTCAAACATCCTGACAGGTATTTTTTCTCCTGTCAGGTCTCACTCAAGAAAGAGTTGCTATACCTGTCAGGAGGAAAAATCCTCATTTATTATCCTGGCAGGTATTAATTTCCTGTCAGTTTAACACTTAATGGGCTGTTCAAACATCCTGACAGGTATTTTCTTTCCTGTCAGGTCTGATACTCCAAACAAAAAGGTTGTCATAATTCAAAACCTTCGTCCAATTGTTTGTGGTAATAAATAAAATTATCCAAATTATCAAATAGACTAATAACTTCATCTTTGATAATCATTGTAGGTTTAGAAGAGATCAAAGCATTATAACTGGAAAACTTCCAATCGGAAGGAATATCAACCAAATTATCCTTAACAGGATTAAGATGAACATATCTTATTAATCTTAGCAAATAAATATCAGAATTAATTTGATTTCTCATAAAAGCACGTTTAAATAACGAACCTCTTCTATTCTCTTGGACATTATACGACTTTGCATATTTATTAAAATAGTTTGAGAATTGTCTGCTGAGATATTCACTAATTTGACTAGAAGTAAGTGTTCTGCTTTTTAACATTTTTCTATGAATTAATTCTTCATTAATATCTTCTAATGAATGAAATCTAATTACAAAATGAAAATGGTTTTGCATTAAACAATAGCACAACAAATCAGCAAAAGGAGAAATATAATATTTAAAGTTTTCTAAAAAGTAATGATAATTTCTATCATTCTTAAAAAATAATTCATCACCAATAGCATGATTGTAAATATGGAAGTATTTATCCGATTCCAGCGGAATTCTTGTTTCAGCCATTCTGCAAAAGTACAAATATCTTATATAATATAGATCATACCAGAAATTATAAAAGAGAATTTTAGGATTCACTCAAACATCCTGACAGGTATTCTTTCTCCTGTCAGGTTTCATTCAAGAAGGGCTGTTATACCTGTCAGGAGGGGAAACCTGACAGGATGCTTTCTTTTCTGTCACTTCAAACATCCTGACAGGTGTTTTCTTTCCTGTCAGATTCTGTGTTAATATCCAAATTTATTTTTGAGTTTTTAAGGCATAATGATAGGAATGTTTTTTTCAAGGGGAGAATTGATCTCCCCTTGACCATTCCAGTCAGTCAGATTATTCCTGTTAG
>CAIWDQ010000403.1 GCA_903911455.1 uncultured bacterium | reverse complement strand
TTTACCGGGTCACGAGGCCCGGTTTTTTTATTAGGCTATTAGCAATTTAGCAGTTTAGGAGTTTAGGTAAGAAAAAAGTTGGGCTGAAGCCCTAAATCTTGCTATCATTTTATACACGACATAAATGTCGTGCCTAATTATGAAGACAGTTTTTTTAAAAATCTCTTTCCCTTTTCGTAATTCGTAATTCGTAATTCGTAATTTCCCTAATTAACTTTAGGCATTTTAGGCACTTTAAGTACTTTAGGCACTTTTTTTGTATAAATACAATGAATGTTTTATTTCAAATACCCTGACAAAATGTCAGGTTTTGTTAAATTTTATGAAATTTTGTCAGGTTTGCTAAAAAATGAGTACTTTTATAGCCTGATTATTGCATTAGATTTTTCTTTTATGAATACAATTTTTATAAAAGAAATAGAAAATGCAATCAAATTTTAATTGTTAAAAAACAAAACATAAGATAAAAATGGATACCCAGTCAATAAAGCAAAGATTTAACATCATAGGGAATTCCCCGCTGCTTAATCGTGCGATAGATATAGCCTGTCAGGTGGCATCAACAGATATATCTGTATTAATAACAGGCGAAAGTGGGGTAGGGAAGGAGGTTTTTCCTAAAATCATACATCAACTTGGTGCCCGCAAGCATGGCCCTTATATTGCCATCAACTGCGGCGCCATCCCCGAAGGTACTATTGATTCGGAACTGTTTGGTCACGAAAAAGGCTCCTTTACTGATGCCCACGAATCCCGCAAAGGCTATTTTGAAGTGGCTAATGGCGGCACCATCTTCCTTGATGAGGTGGCAGAACTACCACTTTCAACTCAGGTTAGACTGTTACGCGTTCTGGAAACGGGAGAATTTATTAAAGTAGGCTCCTCAAAACCACTTAAAACAGATGTTCGTATCGTAGCTGCTACAAATGTAAACATTCAGGAGGCAATCCAAAGAGGGACTTTCCGCGAAGACCTTTATTATCGTCTGAGCACAGTACCTATATATATTCCGTCTCTGCGAAACAGGAAAGAAGATATTGATTTATTCTTCAGAAAGTTCGCCTACGACTTTGCTGAGAAATATCGTATGCCTACCTTGCATCTGGATGAGGATGCTAAGAATTATTTAATGAATTATCCATGGCAGGGGAATGTGCGCCAGTTGAAAAATGTAACCGAACAGATCTCGATTATCGAAACTGAAAGGGAAATATCGCTCGATACACTGCGGAAGTACTTGCCCGATACAAATTATAATGAATTGCCTGTACTTTACAACAGACAATCATCCGAAGAAAAGATAACTGACAGAGAAATACTCTACAATGTTTTGTTTGAGATGAAAAAGGATATCAACGACCTGAAAAAAGTTATATCACTGCTGATGCAGCATGCCAATCTCTCAGCAGATTATGATACATCTAATTTAAATTACTCCGGTACTAAAGGTTTTGATACTTATTTTGATAAAGATGATATAAAAATTCACACAAGTGGAGAAAATCTTAATGAGCCGATACAGGATTCGGAGGTGTTGGAAGAATATATGCTACTGGAGAAGAAGGAAATGGAGGTAATTAAAGAAGTACTGAAGAAACATAAAGGGAAAAAGAGTAGCGCTGCAGTTGAACTTGGTATCTCCGAAAGGACTTTGTACCGTAAGATTAAGGATTTTAATCTGGAAGGCTACTAATGAACTATAATTAATCTAAAGTGTTAATTTTTATTAATAAACTGCTTATAATTCATTTTTAAATGAATAATTAACGTTAAGATAATATTTAGTATTAATTTTGTAGAAAAATAAATTTGATAATAAAAATAACAAAACAATTAAAAATTATAACAATGGCAAAAAAATACATTATACTTTTAGCATTGGTCTTCGGATTTTCTTTAAATCTATTGAAGGCTCAACCACAGATACCTAATGCAGGTTTCGAAAACTGGACAAGTGCAAACGCAGCTACCAGCTGGAGCTCGGTAAGTTTGTTAACATATTATAGTATCGCAAGATCAACCGATGCCCATAGCGGTACTTATGCTGCAATGCTTAAAACACAGTCAATTTTAACGCAAACTATTCCTGGTATTTGCGATTTGGGAACAATAAACCTTACAACTCAGGCTGTAGGTGGTGGTACTCCTTTTGTGGGAAGACCTGTTAACTTTACGGGTTGGTATAAATACACTCCGGTTGGCAATGATAGTATGCTAATTGCCTTCCTGTTGACTAGAACTGTTGCAGGTGTAAAAGATACTGTAGGTGGAGTTGTGTTTACACATAAAACTGCAGTTAGTAGTTACACACAATTTGTGCTGCCGATTAAATATAATGTTAATGTAACCGGTAATCCTGATACAATGAATATAGTATTGCTTTCGTCAGCCACTGCTACAGGAGGGACTGGAACTACTCTGATGGTAGATGATCTTGCTTTGGATTATGGTAATGGTATTGAAGAAAATAGTGCTATAGATTATAGAATTTATCCTAATCCTGCATCTGATATATTAACAATTAGTACTAACGAGACAAAGAAATTACCTGTAACCGTAAAGATTTATAATCTAACAGGACAAGAGGTATATTCAGAAAGCTATAAAAATGAAGATTCACATACTATTACGCTCTCAAGATTTAAAGATGGAATGTATTTTGTGAAAATATCAGGTAACACTATTAATAAAACCGAGAAAGTACTCATTACACATAGTAAATGAATAGACTAAAGTACATATTTTTACTATCTTTACTATTCATATTGAATGGATGTGGGATATATTCGCCAACAGGTGCAAATATATCAGCTGATACCAAGACCATATCCATTCAATATTTCCCAAATAATGCACCCTTGCGCCAGCCGATGCTAAGTCAGGTTTTTACACAAGCTCTAAGAGATAAGTTTGCATCACAAACTACGTTAAATCAGGTTTCAACTAATGGAGATTTAAGCTTGTCGGGAGAAATAACAGGCTATGCTATATCATATACAGCTGTAACTGCAAATCAAAAGGCAGCGATGAACAGGCTGACCATTACAATTAAAGTAAAGTTTGTAAATAGTAAAGACGATAAGCAAAACTTTGAATCAAATTTTTCGCGTTATGCTGACTATGACAGTCAAAGGAATTTATCAGAAGTAGAAAGTACTCTTATAAAAACATTAAGTGATCAGTTAGTTGAAGATATTTTTAACAAAGCAGTCGTAAATTGGTAATAATAGTATTGAGATGAAAGAAAATTATGCTACTTTAATTAAAAATCATGCAAAAAAAGATCAAACAGGAATGAATGATCTTAAAGAACTGATAAAAAAGTACCCATTTTGTCAGTCTGCTCAGATACTTTATTACTTAAGTATATTAAATAATAATAAAAAAAATGAAGTTGAAACAAAAAAGCAACAAGCAATTGCAGCTTCATATATAAATGATAGAAGAATATTAGGAGTTTTAAGTAGATCAATCCAATCGGGAACCCCATTTATTAGCGAATCTAAGAATTTTATTAAAGAAGATAAAGAAGAGATAAAGGATGCAAATAAAATTATTGAGAAGTTTTTAAAAGAGCAACCAAAAATAAATCAACCAAAAAAAGAGAAAGAATATCTTGAAGAACAAGATACGAATAGTTTAGTTGATAATGAGGATATTATTAGTGAAACACTTGCTTTGGTATATGAGAAACAAGGCTACTATGAGAAGGCAATAAAAATTTATAACAAATTAAGTTTGAAATTTCCAGAAAAAAGTAGTTACTTTGCAAACCAAATACAAAATTTGAAAAAGATTAGTAATCAATAACAAAAAATTATAAAAAATGGGAATGTATGTTTTTATCTCAGTCTTAATACTGATAGTTTGTGTTCTTATGGCATTAGTTGTACTTGTACAGAACTCAAAAGGAGGCGGTTTAGCATCAAATATGGGTGGCACAAGCCAAATAATGGGAGTTAGGAAGACAGCTGACTTTTTAGAAAAGGCAACATGGGGATTAGCAATAGCTCTTTTAAGTTTAAGTTTATTGTCAGTATTCGCGATACCAAAAAACGTTGCTGATAATGCACCTAAAACTGAACTAAGTACTGATAACGCTTCTCCTTTAAAGGACGCTACACCAAATCAACCACAACCACAGCAACAAGCTCAGCCAAAGAAATAGTTTTTTATTTCATCTGAATAAAAAGATTGTCAAAATGTCAGGGAAACCCTGACATTTTTTATATATATTTGTCAATTACTGACATTTTGTCAGGGAATTTGACAAAAATATGCTTTGGCACATATTATGATAAGTGGGTTACTACAAAAAGAAATTAATAAATTCAAAATTTAAAAATAGTTTACAATTATGGCAAGTTTAAATGTAAAACCTTTAGCAGATAGAGTTCTTGTAGAACCAGCTGCTGCTGAACAAAAGACTTCAGGAGGAATTATTATCCCTGACACAGCTAAAGAAAAACCACAAAGAGGTACAGTAGTAGCTGTAGGTAATGGCAAAAAAGATGAACCAATGACAGTAAAAGTTGGTGATGTTGTTCTTTATGGCAAGTATGCCGGAACAGAGATCTCAGTTGAAGGTAAAGAATACCTCATTATGAAAGAATCAGATATTTACGCAATCATTTAATTTAATAAAAAAGAAAAATGGCAAAGAATATAGTATTTAATTGGGAAGCACGCGAATCATTAAAGAAAGGCGTTGATCAATTATCAAATGCAGTTAAAGTAACATTAGGTCCAAAGGGTCGTAATGTAATTATAGATAGAAAATTTGGATCACCTTCAATCACTAAAGATGGTGTTTCAGTTGCTAAAGAAATAGAATTATCAGATCCTATCGAAAACATGGGTGCTCAGATGGTAAAAGAGGTTGCTTCTAAAACTGCTGATTTAGCAGGTGACGGAACAACTACTGCAACTGTTTTAGCTCAATCTATTTTAACAGTAGGTTTGAAAAATGTAACTGCAGGTGCAAATCCAATGGATTTGAAACGTGGTGTTGACAAAGCTGTTGAAGCTGTTGTTGCAGATCTTAAGAAACAATCTAAATCAATTGGTGATAGCAGCGAAAAGATCGAACAAGTTGCTACAATATCTGCAAACAATGATTCTTTCATCGGAAAGATGATTGCTGAAGCTATGGGCAAAGTTAAAAAAGAAGGTGTAATTACTATCGAAGAAGCTAAAGGTATCGAAACAACTGTTAAAGTTGTTGAAGGTATGCAATTCGACAGAGGTTATATTTCTCCTTATTTTGTAACTGATACCGATAAAATGGAAACAGTTTACGAAAGTCCTTATATATTAATATATGATAAGAAGATCTCTGTTATGAAAGACTTCTTACCTATATTAGAAAAAGTTGTTCAATCAGGTCGTCCATTATTAATAGTTGCTGAAGATGTAGAAGGCGAAGCTTTAGCTACATTAGTAGTTAACCGTTTAAGAGGTTCGTTGAAGATTGCTGCTGTTAAAGCTCCTGGCTTTGGCGACAGAAGAAAAGAAATGTTGGAAGACATCGCTATCTTAACAGGTGGTATTGTTATTTCTGAAGAAAAAGGTTATAAATTAGAAGATGCTGATCTTTCTTATTTAGGACAAGCTGAAAAAATCACTGTTGATAAAGACAATACTACTATCGTTAGTGGTAAAGGTGAAAAAGCTAATATCGAAGGAAGAATAAATCAGATTAAAGTTCAGATTGAAAAAACTACATCTGATTATGATCGCGAAAAATTACAGGAACGTCTTGCTAAATTAGCTGGTGGTGTCGCTGTTATTTACGTAGGTGCTGCAAGCGAAATTGAAATGAAAGAAAAAAAAGATCGTTTTGATGATGCTTTACATGCAACACGTGCTGCTATCGAAGAAGGTATTATCCCAGGTGGAGGTATCGCTTATATCAGAGCTATCGATGCTATTAAAAATCTAAAAGGTGTAAACGAAGACGAAAACACAGGTATTGCTATCGTGATTAGAGCTTTAGAAGAACCATTACGTCAGATTGTAGAAAACGCAGGTTTAGAAGGATCTGTTGTTGTACAGAAAGTAAAGGAAGGAAAAGATGATTACGGTTTTAATGCTCGTACCGAAGTTTACGAAAACTTATATTCTACAGGAGTTATTGATCCAACTAAAGTTGCAAGAATTGCTTTAGAAAATGCTTCTTCAATTGCAGGTATGTTATTAACTACCGAATGTGTTTTAGCAGATATTAAAGAAGAATCTCCAGCACCTCCAATGGGTGGTGGCATGCCAGGTGGCATGGGTGGTATGTACTAATAAACTCAACATATACTTCACTAAACTTACTAGGCTGTTCAGAAATGGACAGCCTTTTTTGTTTTTATCATACCTATGTAATTTTTTAATGATTCTTTTTCTTTATTAAATTAAAAGTGTCTTATTGTATATTTGTATCCTTATAATTGAATCATGAGAACAAGAATATTGGTCTTATTAGTCTTAATATGTAAATTCACTTATTCTCAAAGTTTTCTCAATGGAAATTTCGAGAATAATTCCTGTAC
>CAIWDQ010000402.1 GCA_903911455.1 uncultured bacterium | reverse complement strand
TTGGAAAGTTGGTTTTAAAGAATGATTGGAATAACAAGAGCCGTATGAATCGAGAGGTTCACGTACGGTTCTGTGAGAGGCTTGGGCTGAAATGCCCTTGCCTACTCGACTTTTAATATCAATAGAAATAGAACCCAACAAATAATATCAATTGTACGTAGTACATCAACATTGTATATTCCCTATGGGAAAATGAGATTGTTTTTGATTGGTTATTCTATTGAGATTAATCCACTACGTGGAAAATAAATTAATCATAAAATATATTAACGAATATCTCTTGCTAATTAAAATAATTATTCTAATTTTGTAGGCTATGAATAATGATGGAATGACATAAGAATTATAAATAAAAAACATAAAAAGGCGTTAGCTTTTATATCTGCTAAAGAAATCTCGCAAATTTAAACACAACAGAAGTAATAAGTAATAACGCTCATGCTATGGCGTGGGCTTTACTTATTAGTTGTGTGGGTTTCGCGAGAACCTCTTTAGCGAATATAGTTTTAGACCCACGCTTTTTTATTAAAAGAAAAATAAATGTCTTTGGGATTGGACAAAACAAAATAAATAAAACAATGAAAAGAATTTTTACATTTTTAAGTTTACTCTTATTAATTGGATTGAGTGATTCTTATTCTCAAATTCCTACAAATGGTTTGATAGCATGGTATCCTTTCAATGGAAATGCAAACGATTCGAGCGGGCATAATAATAATGGTGTAATAACGGGAGCTATTCCTACAGCTGATAGATTTGGTCATCAGGGTAAAGCACTTCTATTTAATGGCAATAATCAGTACGTGAGTGTTGCAAATAATGTATGGAGTGATAGCTTAACTTTGTCTGCCTGGATCAATGCTAATGATTTTGGTTCAACAAATCCACAAACTGCAGGGAGAGTTATTATCTTTAAAGCGCCCAATACAGGCTATAATTGCGACTATTCTTTAAGTGTAGGTTATGATCAAAATTCTCAGGCAAGAGTATCATTTAATTTCGGACAAGGTTCTACTCAATATACAAGTATTACAGGTAATATTGTATTACAAACTAATCAATGGTATTTGGTAACGGCAACCAGAGCAAATGGAATTTCTAAAATATATATAAATGGTGTTATGGATGTTTCTACAACTTATAGTTATACACCTTACAATCAAAATTTCAATCTGTTGTTAGGAATGTCGGTTAATGCTAATCAGTCGTTTAGTGGAGCATTGGATGAACTTAGAATATACAATAGAGCTTTGAGTGTACAGGAAATTTTAAACATTTATAACGAACAACTTGCAAAAGCATTACTTGCATGGTATCCTTGCGATAACAATGCATTGGATTTTAGTGGTAATAACTATAACGGAACACTAAGTGGACCAATAGGAACTAATGATAGATTTAATCAATCAAATAAAGCACTCATGTTTAATGGTAATGGTCAGTATATAAATGTCCCTTATAATGTTTGGGGAAGTAATTTAACATTATCTGCGTGGTTTTATGCCAACGACTATGGTTCAACAAATCCAATGGATGCCGGCAAACTAATCTTCTTCAAAGCACCAAATACCGGATATTATCAAGATTATGCATTATGTGTTGGATATCAAAACACCAATGCAAAAGCTTCATTTACTTTCGGACAAGGCTCCAGTCAATTTGTTACTTTATTAAGCAATACTGTTTTACAAACAAATCAATGGTATTTGCTTACTACAACCAGAGAGAATGGAGAAGCTAAAATGTATATAAATGGTGTTTTAGATAATTCTACAACATATTCATTTATTCCAACTAATCAGAATTTTAGTTTAACAATTGGAATGTCAAATGCAAATGTACAATCATTCAATGGAAAATTAGATGAGCTTTTAATATATAATTATGCTTTAACCACTGGGCAAATTGACAGTTTATATCATTTGCAATCATATTCTATTAATAATTATGATTTAAATAATACAATAAGAATTTACCCAAATCCAACAACAGAAAAATTAACAATAGAAACATCGTTAAATACAAAACAAAGTGTTGAAATAACAAACCTTCTTGGGGAAACACTTTATATTTCTACTATTAATAAGAAGAAAACAATAGATTTTTCATCTTACCCAAAAGGAATATATATTTTAAAACTTAATACAGATAAAGGAACAATAGTAAGGAAGTTTGTGAAGGAGTAAGACATCCTCCCAGCCCCCTTGTAAGGTAATGGCACTAACATAATAAATAATTAAAAAATAATGTTTATCTTTGCTGAAATTTTAAATAAAACAAAATGACACCAAACACATCATTATTTAAAAGCTGTCAAATTAGAGAATTTCTAAGAAATGACCATCTAAAGGTATTATCTAGTGTATTTCCTTTTGATGTTATTGATAATTTTGATAACAAAGGCACTCGAGATAGAGTCTATTCAACAGAAAATACAATATTGACGATGGTTTATTCTTCAACGTTACAAGATAAAACTTTAGAGAATTCAGTTGATATATTTAAACAGATTCATGATAGTCATAAAGAAATGATTATTGAAAATGCAATGCTCTCAATTGAACAAGAAAAAGTTGAAGATTTAAAAAACCCTAAAACAAGAAGAGGTCCAAAGAAAAAATATATAGCCAAGATTCCTAAAAGCAAAACTATTGAAATATCTGATAATACTGCAGCATATTCTAAAGCCAGAAAAAGGGTTGACTATAATTTGTTAAAGGACATCTTTAATAAAACAGTTGAAACGCCAGATACAAAATCATACTGGTATGGGATGGCAACATATTTAACTGATGGTACATACCTACAGACACAAGACTCAGAAGAACTGCGTAAAAAATATAAAGTAAAATTAAAGAAAGAGGAATCTAAAGCAGGGTATCCCCAAGTATTGTTGCAATCAATAATACAACAGGGAAGTGGTTTAATACATGATTTTGAATTAGGAAATCGTCACGCTTCTGAATTAGCTCTTATTTATAAACTTATACTAAGTATACCTCAGAACAGTCTATTATTAGCTGATGATTTATATAATAGTTATGCCATCTTCTGCTTAGCAAGAAAATATAATTTTGACATGATTGTTCCAGGAAAACGCGTTAGGAACTATAAAGTTATAACCCAATTAGCTAATGGAGATGAGATCGTTGAAATTACAAGAACTGCTCATCCTGAATGGTTGCCTAAAGAAGAAGTATTATCTGAGACATTATTGTTAAGACGTATATCATTTTTATCACAAGATGGAAAGAACACAATGATAATATATACTACATTATTAGATAACAAAATTCCTAAAGAAGAAATAATATTAAAATACTTTACTCGCTGGGATATTGAGATAACAATAAGAGAAGTAAAAACTATAATGGATGTCAATGTATTGAGGGGGAAAACAGATGATATTATTAGAAAGGAACTAATTTCCGCTTTTATAGCCTATAATCTTATACGCAAGATTATAGTGCAGTTAACAGAAGGGACTGCTTTTTCCCCCGAAAATGATATCATTCAAGAGTTCTTTGAGAGTAATAAGGAATTTTTTATTGACAGCAAAGGCAGAGTATACAAAAGATGGTCTACTGGCAGATATGGAAAAGCTGAAACAGAAAATATTAAAAAAGATAATACAACAAAGACCAGGGAGACATTATCCCAGAAGAACTAAGCAGGGTGCTTATAGAAAATATAAATAATTATTTATGTTAGTGCCATTACCTTGTAAGGGGGAATTTAAAGAATTACGTTTGGGAAGCCTTTATCATTCATATGGTAAAGGCTTCTATGGTAAATAAGATTTCTCTTCTCATTTATATTTAAACCATGAATTCGGTTATAAATATAAACCCTTCGACAGGCTCAGGGACCGTTAGAATTATCAATGAAGTTGTAGGAATTAGATTGCGGGTCAAGCCCTCAATGACGACATACTTATTCTTAACTGTTGCCTATTGCCTTTAATTCATAATTTAAAAAAGAAAGCTTTTCATTGAAATATACCCTTTTACCATCACTATTAAATTATTGTTAAAAAAATATCAGGAAACATAGTACTTAATTCATATATTTTCTCTAATTTCGTTGCCTGATATTTGAATGGATTTTAATCAGAAAATTAATCATATAAATCATCAAAAGATGGCAAAAGTAAGAGGCGATATTGTAGTTGATATTGAAAAATGCAAAGGCTGCGAGCTATGTATAGCAACATGTCCGAGCACAACAATAGCAATGTCAAAGTATGTTAACGGCAAAGGCTACCACTACGCCGAAACCGTAAATGAGGATTGCACAGGCTGCACCAATTGCGCAGTAGTGTGCCCTGATGGTGTAATAACCGTCTATAGAGTAAAATCACAAGTATTAACAGACTAAAAATACTGTAATGAAAGAACTTAAATTAATGAAAGGTAACGAAGCAGTGGCCGAAGCTGCTATCAGAGCCGGTTGTGATGGTTATTTCGGTTATCCTATTACTCCACAGTCGGAGATATTGGAATACCTGATGGTTCAACGTCCTTACGAAACTACCGGTATGGTTGTTTTGCAGGCCGAAAGTGAAGTAGCAGCTATTAACATGGTTTATGGCGGAGCTTCATGCGGAAAAAGAGTGATGACATCTTCATCGAGCCCCGGTATGAGTTTAAAACAAGAAGGAATCTCCTATTTAGCAGGAGCCGAACTTCCTTGTTTATTAGTTAATGTTGTACGTGGAGGCCCGGGTTTGGGAACTATTCAACCATCTCAATCCGATTATTTCCAATCAACAAAAGGTGGTGGTCATGGCGACTACAAATTATTAGTATTAGCACCTGCATCAGTTCAAGAAATGGCTGACTTCGCAAGACTGGGATTTGATTTAGCTTTTAAATATCGTAATCCTGTATTAATATTATCTGATGGTGTTATAGGTCAGATGATGGAAAAAGTAGAACTGGATGCACAACGTCCGAGATTTACCGAAGAAGAAATTAAAATGAATACTCCTTGGGCTACTACCGGCAAAACTAAAGACAGAGAAAGAAACATCATTTCTTCATTATTACTTGATTCTTTATTACAAGAGAAACATGTTAATGTTCTTCGTGATAAATATCGTGCAATGGAAGAAAACGAAGTAAGATACGAAGAATTTCAATGCGAAGATGCCGACTATTTATTGGTAGCTTACGGTTCGAGTGCACGTATATGTCAAAAGGCAGTTTCATTATGCAGAGCCAAAGGATTAAAAGTAGGTTTATTGCGTCCTATCACATTGTTCCCTTTCCCAAAGAAACCATTACTAGCACATACAAGTCATGTAAAAGGTATTTTAACTGTTGAAATGAGCTTGGGACAGATGATAGAAGATGTTAAATTAGCAGTTGAATGTAAAGTAAAAGTAGAACATTTCGGTCGTTATGGAGGAGTTGTTCCTTCACCTGACGAAGTTGTTGTTGCTTTAGAAAAACAAATAATAGGAGGTTAAGTTATGTCAGATATATTAACAAGAGAAGACATTCGTAAAGAAGAAAATATAGTTTACAAAAAAACTCCTCTTCTTACAGATAAGGCATTAAGTTACTGCCCAGGTTGTGGTCATGGTACTGCACACCGTATCACTATGGAAGTATTGGAAGAAATGGATGCTCAGGATAAAGTTATCGGTATAGCACCTGTTGGTTGTTCAGTTCTAGCTTATGAGTTTATGAATATTGATATGCAACAGGCTGCTCACGGTAGAGCTCCTGCTTTGGCAACTGCTGTTAAAAGGTTGTTCCCTGAGAAGTATGTATTCACATATCAGGGTGATGGCGACTTAGCTGCTATTGGTACTGCCGAAACTATTCATGCTTGTAACCGTGGTGAAAACATTACTATCATATTTATTAATAATGGTATTTATGGTATGACAGGTGGACAGATGGCTCCAACTACTTTACCTAACATGAAAGCTTCAACATGTCCTTATGGCCGTGATGTTGAGATTATGGGAAATCCATTAAGAATGACTGAACTTGTTGCACAGTTACCCGGGACGTATTTTGTAACTCGTCATTCAGTGCATACGCCGGGAGCAGTTCGTAAAGCTAAAAAAGCAATAAGAAAAGCTTTTGAAAACCAACATCTGAATAAAGGTGTTTCGTTTATTGAAATAGTTTCTAACTGTAACTCTGGTTGGAAAATGACTCCTGTACAATCTAACAAATGGATGGAAGAAAACATGTTTCCATATTATCCTATGGGAGATATTAAAGTTGATGGTCAGTTAATAGTTAAATAATATTTGTAATCTATCTTAAAAATTAAGTCATGACTGAAGAAATAATTATAGCCGGTTTTGGTGGACAAGGTGTTTTATCAATGGGTAAGATACTTGCCTATTCAGGAATTATGCAAAATCAGGAAGTAAGCTGGATGCCTTCTTATGGCCCTGAAATGAGAGGTGGTACTGCAAATGTAACTGTAGTATTGAGCGACGAACGTATCAGTTCGCCAATCGTTAACAGTTACGATACTGCTATTATACTTAACCAACAATCTATGGATAAATTTGAGAACACCGTTAAACCAGGTGGTCTTTTAATTTACGATCCAAATGGAATTACTCATCATCCAACCCGTAAAGATATCAACATCTATACAGTTGATGCTGCCGAAGAAGCTGGTAAATTAGGTATGATGAAAGTGTTTAACATGATAGTGCTTGGTGGTTTCTTAAAGATTAAACCTTTGATTCAACCTGAATTTATACATAAAGGTTTAGAGAAATCATTGCCAGCTCGTCATCATAAACTAATACCTGAAAACGAAAAAGCAATTGAAATAGGAAAAGAAATTCTAAAAGCAGTTAACGTTCTTTAGGTTCTATACTTTATTATTATATAGCCCTTTTATTACGAAAGTAGTAAAAGGGCTTTTGTTTTCATAAAACAAAACAAAGTTTTAATCGTTTATCATAGCATAATTTAAACTTGTGATCAATACAATAAATTCATCAAATCTTATTTTAATAAATTATCTTATTATTTAATTTCGCAAACCAATGTATAAGTTCATTACTATAATACTTATAACATTTTTCATTAGCGTTGCTAATATTTATGCAATAGTTGGACTTACACCTAAAGTTACTCTTAGTGGTAGGATTACTGATAAAGAAACGGGCGA
This sequence comes from uncultured bacterium, assembly GCA_903911455.1. Classification (GTDB taxonomy): domain Bacteria; phylum Bacteroidota; class Bacteroidia; order Bacteroidales; family JACABE01; genus JBAXLO01. The sequence continues at coordinate 4,855 of CAIWDQ010000402.1, read as the reverse complement.
AACTATTCCGGGTGTTGCTATTTATGTTCCCGATTTTAAGACTGGGAGTGTCACCGATATCAATGGAAATTATAAGATAGAAAATCTTCCTAAGACTAAAGTTCTTCTCCAGATAAGTTTTATGGGTTACAAATCTATTATTATAAGTGTTGATCTGACTAAAGAAACAGTTAAGAACTTTCAAATGGAGGCAACTGCCGTTGAGATGAATGCAGTTGTGGTTACTGGTACTTCAAAAGCTACTGAACTTATTAAGAACCCTGTTCCCGTTGCTACTCTTAGCAAAGAAGAGCTTCAAGAAAACACTTCTACTAATATTATTGATGCTGTTGCAAAAGTTCCCGGAGTTAGTGCCGTTACTACTGGCGCCAATGTTTCCAAGCCTTTTATTCATGGGTTGGGATATCTGCGTGTGCTAACTTTATACGATGGTGTGAGGCAAGAAGGTCAGCAGTGGGGTGACGAGCATGGTGTTGAGGTTGACGAATATGCCGTTGACAGAGTTGAAGTTGTTAAAGGACCTGCCAGTCTTATCTATGGTTCGGGGGCTATTGCGGGTGTGGTCAATCTATTGCCTGCTCAAACTTTAATGCCTGGGACTTCCAAAAGTACTTTCCTTAGCGAATATCAAAGCAATAATAATCTTATTGGTACTTCTTTTAATTATGATGCTAATAATGCCGGTTTTATTTATGGTTTAAGACTTTCGCATAAGATGGCTGCCGATTATCAAAATAAAATTGATGGAAGAGTATATAATACTACCTTTAGTGAAACCGATTTCAAAGCTACTATTGGTATTAATAAACATTGGGGTTATTCTCATCTTAATTTCTCTGTTTATAATGATCTTCAGGAGATACCTGATGGCAGTCGTGACGCTGTTACGCATAAATTTACGAAGCAGATTACCGAAGCAGATACTTTTCGTCCTTTAGTTTCAAATGGCGAATTGAATACCTATACCATCAATCCTCTTCATCAAAACATTCAACATTACAGGATTTATTCAAACAGTAATTTTAGTATCGGCGAAAGCAAACTTGCAGTTACTATCGGTTGGCAGCAGAATGTGCGTAAAGAATTTAGTCATCCGCAGGCAATTGATGTTCCAGGTTTGTACCTTAATTTGCATACTATTACTTATGATATCAAATATTATTTGCCTGAAATAAAAGGCTGGGATATTACCGGCGGCATTAATGGGATGTATCAAAATAATACTAATAAAGGCAATGAATTTATTATTCCTGATTATAATGTGTTTGATATTGGTCCTTTTATTTATACCAAGAAGACGGTTAAAAAGCTGGATATAAGTGCAGGGATCAGGTATGATATCCGTAAGTATAATAATGATGAAATGTATACTCGCCCTGACGCATCTACAGGTTTTGATGTTATCGTTAATCCTCCTGATATTATTGGCGCTACAAAAGTTTTTACCAGTTATAATCACACTTATTCGGGTATGTCGGGGAGTGTCGGGGCTACTTATACTATTTCGGATAATATGTTTGTAAAAGCTAACGTTGCCAGAGGTTATCGTGCTCCCGATGTTTCAGAAATTTCGGCTAATGGTGTGCATCCCGGAACTAACATTTATCAGTTAGGGAACACTGATTTCAAACCCGAATTCAGTACACAGGAAGATATAGGTTTTTTCTTCAATTATTATCATGCCAAAGGAAGTATTGAACTTTTTAATAATGATATTGAAAATTATATCTTCAATCAGAAACTTATTAATCATTACAATCAGGATTCTATTATTATTAGCGGCAATCAAACCTTTAAATTCCAGCAATCGCAGGCACATTTGTATGGTGGTGAGCTCAATCTGGACATTCATCCTCATCCTTACGACTGGATTCACTTTGAGAACTCTGTGTCGCTTGTATATGCTGTTAATAAGGGTGGTGATGGCATTACTATTAATGATAGCAATAAGTATCTGCCTTTTATTCCGCCTTTGCACACCCACTCTGAGTTGCGTGCCAATGCCAAGAAGTTGTTTACCAATCTGACTTCTGTTTATTTTAAGATAGAAATGGATTATTATGCTACGCAAAACAGAGTTTATTTAGCCGATAATACCGAAACTTATACACCTTCTTATACTCTTTTTGGAATGGGTTTGGGTGCTAATGTTATTAATAATAAAGGTAAGGAATTGTTTAGTTTTAATATTTCTATTAATAATATTTTTGATGTAGCTTACCAGTCACACCTTAGCAGGTTGAAGTATTTTGAGTCTTATCCTAACAATTCTTCAGGACATTCGGGTATTTATAATATGGGGCGTAATGTAGGCTTTAAGATTATTATTCCTGTAAAAGGGTAGTTTTATTTTTATGATGATGATTATATTTATAACCGAAGCTCGGGTTTAAATATAAAAGAGAAGCCCTTCGACTCCTCTCCGCTTGCTGACCAACAATGAACGATCATCGAGCGCAGCCGCCTGCCTGCCGGTAGGTAGGAGATGCGTTAGTTTTCTTTATTATTTTAAAATAACTTGTCGTTTAATGAGCCATTCTTTTATTTGATCATATTTCAATTCCCCCTTTGAAACTGAAATTACTAAATTATATTTCTCTTCCTGATTAGCTTCAATGTCGATACCGGATTGTAAAAGCATAAGTCTTGCTATAACATATCCAATTCTTTTATTTCCATCAATAAATGGGTGGTTGCAAACTAAACTCTCTAAAACTGCTGCTGCTTTTTCAATTGGAGAAGGATAAAGTTCATCTTGGTTAAATGTTGCAAAAGGTCTATTAATTGCCGCTTCAAGTGCACCTTTATCTCTTACACCTAATGTTCCACCAAATTTTTCAATTAAGAGTTCTTGTATCTTTTCAACACTAATGATGTCTATCATTTAGCAAGCTTTTCGAGTAGATGCTTGTCTTCAGTTAAGATTTTCTTTATATAATTAGATAATTCTAACTGATCGCTTGTTTGTTTTTGAGCTTGTTTTAAGAAGTCTAATAAATCTTGTAAGACTTCATCCGGAACAATATCTAAAAGTTTTTCTATTTCGTTTTTAATTTGTTTTGTTGTCATTTCTTATTTTTTTACAAAGATACTAAATAATTATGATTTATGAATTATGAATTATAATTATAACCAAAGACAAGGTTTAAATATAAAAGAGAAGAAGCCGAGGTGCGTAGCTTAAGCCGCATATTGTTTATTTATTGTTGTTTCTTTCATTTTTGTTATTAAACTCTGATTGCAGGGAGATGATATTACAACTATTTGTATTTATTATCGTCTAAGAATAAAGGAATAATTTCCATTTTTCTGTCTCAACTCTAATTCAATGAATCCTTTTTCTTGTGTGAAAGTCATATTGTAGGTAGTATCAGAAAAAAATCTTTCTTTTTTCCTTTTATCATTATTTACCAATATCAATATTTTATCTTTTAATTGCCATGTCATATTTTCTTTATCACCATTTGGATAGACTATGGTTGCGATTTGGTCATCTGTGAATTTGATTTTCGGGCAAGAATTGCACAATTGCTCTGTTTTACGTGTAGAATTTTTTAATGTTGTATATGATACAGTCACATAAATTCCCCATTCACCAATTATTTTTTTTGTAAAATCCGATGTTGAGTCTGAATTTACTTTTTGACTATTTTCAACAATAGGTAAATTCTTATTTATTGATTGTGTTGTCCACGATAAACATACTATCAATCCAAAAAATATTATCAAAAAATAAATTAAAGATCTTTTCATTATTTAATTATTATTAAAGTTTCTTATGCCTGTCATTCTATAAGTTTAAAACTCCACTCTCCCACCTCCACTGTGACCAATGCCATTAGGGCCACCGAGCGAGGTGCGTTGTTTAAGCCTCATATTGTTTATTTATTGTTGTTTCTTTTATTGTTGTTATTAATTCCATTTTAAATGGAGTTGCTATTAAAGTATGTCTTTCTTTTTAATTCTATATTTTACATCATTACTAGTTGCATATTTACCTTCTATATACCACGTCAACATATCTTTAAATGTCATATCAGATACATTTCTACTTTTCAAAAACTCAAGTCTTTTTATTTTTATTTTATTAAATGTTAATAATTCGATAGTTTTTAAAGGTAACCAAACAGAAAGAGCCAATAAGTTATATAGTGCAGCTCCAGAACCAAACAATTCGCCTTCAGATTGAAAATGCTTTTCATATTGAAAATCCGAATAGTCTAGCTCAAACTTCTTCACAAATTTTAATAGCAAATCATAATTATCATCACCATATAAACTTAAATCTTCAGCTATCTTTATTTTAAGATTTTCAACATTTTCTCGAGATTCATGTTCAATGAAGCCCTTAACAGTTAAATATGCAAATCTCAATTTAGAAAATTCAATTTCTTTAACTAGTTTGTTCATCTTTTCTTATTTTTCTCATCTGATATTTATTATTGCTCTTTTTCTTTCTCGTTAGACAATGTAGACATTTTTGACATTGTCTAAGCCATCGAAAATGTCCAACGATAATTTTTACAAACTTACAAATTTTTTATCATACCAAAGAGAAAAAAGAATAATTATTAAAAATATATAGGTGTTCTGTAGCACAGAGGTGCCATATATTAAATATATAGGTGTTCTGTAGCGCAGAGGTGCCATATATTAAAATATATAGGTGTTCTGTAGCACAGAGGTGCCATATATTAAAATATATAGGTGTTCTGTAGCACAGAGGTGCCATATATAAAAATATATAGGTGTTCTGTAGCAAAAAGGTGCCATATATAAAAATATATAGGTGTTCTGTAGCACAGAGGTGCCATATATAAAAATATATAGGTGTTCTGTAGCACAGAGGTGCTAT